>JAQBTG010000005.1 GCA_027624955.1 Pseudomonadota bacterium | reverse complement strand
CACACTGCAGGTCGCCGCTCTGATGTCGGGGGTCGGCCATATCGGGTTCGACAAAATCGTCGTCAAAGGCGGGATTCAGTTCCCGAGCGACTTCTTCCACTATCTGCATCACCGTCATTTCGAATGCAATTACGGCAACACGCTGTTCCCCGCCGACCGCTGGTTTGGCACATTCCATGACGGCAGCCCGGAAGCACAGGCGCGCATGGTCGAAAAGATGAGCGCGCGGCAATCGACGAACCGAATTTCTACAGAAGGCTGACGCCAAATGCGCGCTCGACAAGAGCACACCCATGAGGCAAGAAAAGGCGTCGCCGCCAGGGCGACTCTGAGACCATAACAACAACCCAGCGAAAGGGGCGCCGCATGGCAACCTATCTTTGCGGTATTGATATCGGCGGCACATTCACCGATTGCGTCATCGTCGATGGCGATGGCGTTGTAACCACTGCCAAGTCGCCCTCGACGCCGCATGATTTTGCAAAAGGTGTGCAAGATGCGCTGAAAGCCGCCGCCGCCAAGCTCGGCCTCGGGCTGGACACGCTGTGTGCCGAGATCGCTATGTTGAGCCATGGCACCACGGTCGGCACCAATGCCATCATCCAAAAGCGCGGCGCCCGCGTCGGCCTGATCACCACCCGCGGGCATAATGACGTGATCCATATCATGCGCGGGTCGCGCGGCCTCACCGGCCACGATATCCGCCTGGTGGTACATTTCCCGGAAAGCCGGAAACCCGACCCCATCGTGCCCAAGCGCTTGATCGAAGGGGTTTCGGAACGCGTCGATTGCTTCGGCAAGGTGATCGTCGAGCTCAATGAAGAAGAGGCCGAGGCCGCCATTCGGCGGCTGCTGGAAAAGGACGTCGAAGCCATCGCTGTCTGTTTCTTGTGGTCGTTCCTCGAACCCAAGCACGAAGCGCGGGTGAAGGAGATGATCGGCGATATTGCGCCCGATATGTTCGTCACCACCTCGTATGAGCTGGTGCCAAAATGGGGCGAGTATGAGCGCACTGCGGCAGTAGCGCTGAACGCCTATATCGGCCCGTTGACCACCGGCTATCTGGCCGGCGTGGCGCGCGACGTGAAAAAACTAGGCTATCATCAGCCGCTGCAAATCACCCAATGCGCCGGCGGCACCATCTCGGTCGATCGCGCCATGGCGGCACCGCTGCTCACCCTCGATTCCGGCCCCGTGGCAGGCGTCACCGGCTCGCAATATGCCGGCAGCCTGATGGGCTATAAAAATATCATTACCACCGATATGGGCGGCACCTCCTTCGATGTCGGCATCATCCATGATGGCAAGCCGGCGTTTTCCTATACCAGCTTGGTGCATCAGTACGCCTACTACCTGTCAAAGGTGGATATTCAGACTATTGGCGCCGGCGGTGGCTCCAAGGCCTGGATTGACGAAACCAGTGGCATGTTGCGCGTCGGCCCGGAAAGCGCCGGCGCAGACCCGGGCCCGGCCTGCTATGGGCTCGGCGGCGAGATAGCCACCGTAACGGATGCTGACTTGATATTGGGCTATCTCGATGGTGAGAACTTCGCCGGCGGCACGATGCGGCTTGATCGCGCCGCCGCAGAAGCGGCGCTGCGGAAAATTGCCGAGCCGCTTGGTCTCAACCTGCAGGAGACCGCTGCCGGCATTGTCAAAATTGCCGAATTCCAGATGGCCGACTTGATCCGCAAGGTAACAATCCAAAAGGGCTTCGATCCGCGCGACTTCGTGCTGTTCGCGTTCGGCGGCGCCGGGCCGGTCCATGCCGGCGTGTTCGCGCGCGAACTCGGCGTCGCCAAAGTCATCGTGCCGCAACGCGAAACCGCGTCGGTCTGGTGCGCCTTCGGTGCCGCGGCGGCGGATGTGCTGCATGTGCATGAGCGCGTCAACATGATGCGCTCACCCTTCGACGTGGCCATCGTGAATGGCCTGCTAAATGAATTGAAAAACCATGCCGAGACGGAACTGGCGGCAGACGACATCCCGCCGGAGCAGCGGCATTTACGCCTCTCCCTCGATATGCGCCACAAAGGCCAAATCAACGAAGTCGAGGTCGAATTCAGCGGCGCTGAATTGGCGGAAAGTGATTTGCCAGGCCTGCATGACGCCTTCGTTGCGCAATATGAGCGGCTTTACGGTCAAGGGGCTTCGCTGCCTGGCGCACAGCTAGAGATCGTGACTTATCGCTGCCGCGCGGCGGCCGAAACTTTGAAACCCCGCCTTACCCGAAGCGAAACATTGAGCGACATCATCGACCCGAAGGCGAAGCGCCCAGCGCGCCCGGTCTATTGGTCGGAGCCGGGCGAGACGATGGAAACGCCGGTGTTCGAAGGCGAAAAACTGGTGCCTGGCAACAGCGTGCCCGGTCCCGCCATCGTCGAGACAGCCGACACCACTGTGGTCGTACATCCGGGTCAAATCTTGTTGGTAGACGAATTCGGAAATATCGAACTCACGCTCGAAGCCGCGAATTAATACCACGACATAAAGCATACGGAAGGGCGAACCATGCCACGCATCAGCCAGATTACCGACGTCGCATTCGACGGGATCGACAATCCGTATGTGCCGCCGAAGGAACTCAACATTTCGCCCAGTCTGAAGCTTCATCGCGACTGGGACGAAACCGTGGACCCAATCACCTATGAAGTGATCCGCCACAATCTGTGGAACATCAACGAAGAGCATGGCGCAACGATCCAGCGCATCTCGGGTTCTCCGGTAGCGATGTTCGCGCTCGACCTCAATCCCTCGATCCTCACCGAGGACGCGGAGTTCGTCTATTTCGGCCCGTATATGCAGTACATGTCGGGCGTCACCGATACACAGGTAAAGTGGATATTGGAATACCGTTCCGATAATCCCGGCATCAAAGCGGGCGATATGTTCCTCGCCAACGACCCGTGGGTCGGCGCGGCGCATCAAATGGACGTGATGCTGATCTGCCCGGTGTTTCATGAGGGTGAGCTGTTTTGTTGGATCACCAACTGCCTGCATCAATATGACATCGGTGGCATCACGCCGGGCAGCTTCTGCCCGTCGGCGGAAAGCGCATTTGACGAAGGCATCCTGATTCCACCGGTCAAGATCGTCGAGAACAACGTGGTCAGGAGAGATATCGAGGCGCTTTACCTGCGCTCGTCACGCAAGCCCGATATGGTGGCGCTCGATTTCCGCGCCCAGTTAGCCGGCAACATGACGGCTAAGGCGCGCATGGAACAGCTCATCACCCGCTACGGCGCCAAAACCGTGAAGACGGTGATGAAGAAAGTGATCGATAATTCTGAAGCGGCATTTCTTGCCAAGCTGAAGAAAATTCCCGACGGCGTGTGGCGCGACCGGACCTATATCGAAGCCTGCCGCCCGGGCGATCGGCGCACTCACCGTGTGCAGATTGCACTACAGAAAAAGGGCGACAAGCTGATCTTCGATAATGAAGGCACTGCGCCCCAAGACGGCGCGATGAACGCGACCTATTCAGGCTGGCGCGGCTCGGTGATGGTTGCCATCAACGAGCTTTTGAGTTGGGACCAGTATTTCGCCGTTGGCGGCGCGCTCCGCCATATCGAATTCGATCCCGTCCCGGGCACACTTAATTGCGCTAATTTTCCAGCGTCGGTTTCCACCGCGCCGACCCAGTCGATGGAGATCTCGCTCTACCCGGCCTACAACATCATCTCCAAGATGCTCTATTCCGATGAAGAATTGCGTCAGGACATCATGGGCATCGGCGGCACCAGCCAATGGCCGACGACGATCTTCCGCGGCATCGACCAGTGGGGCGAACGCTACGGTTATCTGCTGATCGACCCCATCGGTGGCTCGATCGGCGCCTTTGCGCAAGGCGACGGCATCAACACCGGCGGCCAGGCGCGCACGCCGATCGGCCAGTTGCCTAATGTCGAGCATAACGAGCAATTGTTTCCGCTGCTCTTTCTCTATCGCAAGGAACTGCCGGATTCGGGCGGCGCGGGAAAATTCCGCGGCGGCTTGTCGGCGGAAAGCTGCTTCATCCCGCACAATACCGACCATATCGTTCAGGACACGCTGTCATCGGGCAATGCCATCCCCACGTCGACCGGCATGATGGGCGGCTACCCGTCGACCACCAATGCCTACACGTTCGTCCGCAACAGCGACATTCTCGAACGCCTGGCTGATTCGCACATGGTCGAGGACGCGTCCGAGGTCAACGGCGAGTCGATACTGCTGCAATTGCGGCAAGAGAATTTCGTACAAAACGCGGCGGATGTTTACGCCGTGCGCTGGTCGGGCGGCGGCGGCTTCGGCGATCCCTTATTGCGCGATCCCGAGCGCATCGCGCATGACCTTGAGCATCTCAATATTACGCCCGCGGCGGCGCGCGATATTTTCGGTGCGGTGCTGGACGCGGACGAGCACGTCGATGTTGCGGCGACGGCGAAAAACCGCGAACAAATTCGCGCGGCGCGGCTTACACGTCTTGGCAACGGCCATGCCCCGAGAGAGATTCATAGCGGCGAAGTTTCTCTAGCGGCTGGCGATAATCTTGCGGTTTACGGCACTTCCGACGCCGCGCACTGGGCCTGCGCCCATTGCGCCGCCGACCTCGGGCCGCTTGCCGATAATTACAAGGATGTTTGCCTGCGCGAAGATCTTCCGGTTTCGGCGTCCAATCCGTTGGTCGGCGACCCGTTCGATTTTGTCGATGACGCCGTCGCCTTCCGCCTTTTCTACTGCCCGGCGTGCGGTAGCCAGATCGATAACGAGATCGCCGTCGAGCGCGATCCCGTGATGCGCGCCATTGAATTGACGTTATAATCACTTTCGGCAGAGCGCCACGGAGTGTTACGCTCCCGGAATGAGAGCGCGATTCACGATACTCATCGCGGCCACCGCCGTGGTGGCACTTGCGGCTTGCGATGGCGGACCGCGACTGGCGGCGACCTCGGCGCCGGTGACGGTTGAGGGCGAGACCAACGCGGCCTTCCAGCCGATTACCGATGTCCCGATCCCCGATGGTGCGCGCCTCGACAGCGAGCGCAGTCTGGTCCTCGGCGGGCAAGACAATTGGACAGGGCGGCTGGTGTTCACGATCGGCGAATCTTCGGCCGACGCCTTCGCCCGCTATCATCAGGAAATGCCGCGCTTCGGCTGGCGCCTGATCACCAGCGTACAGGCTGAATCGAGTGTGCTGGCTTTTTCTCAAGGAGATCGTGTCGCCACCATCCTGATTGAGGGACGCACGCTCTCCGGCGCCACCGTGGCGATCACCATGTCGCCGCGCCATAGCGGCGATGATTCGGTGCAGGTGAGACCGCTCGGCGAGTAAAACGAGCATTATCGACAGGGTAGGTAAGGAGCAAAAAGTGGAAAAGAATTTCAATTTTTCCAACGCGCATAAGGATTTGATCGCGCGTGATGCAGAGCATGTGTTGGGCTGGCGTTATGCGCCCGGCATCATTTTTGAGAGCGGCAAGGGCAGCACGATCACCGATTTCGACGGCAACGAATATCTCGATTTCACTTCAGGTATGATGTGCCTGCCTTTAGGCCACGGGCATGAGGAGTTGACCGAGACGCTTCGTGAGCAGGCCGGGCGTTTCGTGCATGAGAACAGCTGGTATTCTAATCCGCAGATCATCGCGTTCGCCGAAGCCCTGACAGCAACACTCCCGGACGGACTCGATGTGGTGAATTTCACCGTCACCGGCTCTGAGGCCAATGAAGTCGCGATGCGCATGTCGCTTGGCGCCAGCGGCAAGCACGATATTATTTCGGTGATTCGCGGCCTGCATGGCGGCAGTCTTGCTGTTGAAGGGTTGACTTCGATCGGCGGCGCCCGGCGGCGCAACCTTGGGCCGCTGCTGCCACCCGCTAGTGCGCCCGCAATCCACGCGCCACTATGTTGGCGTTGCCCAATAAATCTCACTTATCCCGACTGCGGCGTCGCCTGCCTGGCGGCCAGTGAAGACTTGATCGATCAGACCACCAGCGGCGATGCGGCGGCAATTATTGCGGAAACCATCTTGGTGGCAGGCGGCATGGTTGTGCCGCCCAAAGAATGGCTGCCGGGCCTAAAGAGTTTGGCTGAGCGGCACGGCGCCTTTCTCGTCCTCGACGAGGCGCAATTGGCGCCGGCGCGCACCGGCAAGATGTGGGGATTCGAGCATTACGATGTCGTGCCGGACATGGTGACTTTTGCCAAGGGCATGTCAGCCGGCCTCGCCATTTGCGGCGTGGTGACGCGGCGCGACATTGCCGAGGAAGCGCGTGGACGCGCCGGCACGCCATGGGCTGGCACCTATTCCGGTGATCCGCTGCCGGCAGCCGTGGCGCTTAAGCAGCTAGAAATCATCGAGCGCGACAATTTGACGGCGCGCGCCGAAGTGCTCGGAGCACGTCTTGCCACCGGCCTCGAGCGCCTCTGTCAATCATATGAGGCCATGGGCGATGTGCGCGGTCAGGGGCTGTACAGCATGGTCGATGTGGTGGCTGACAAAGAAAGCAAGCGCGCCGACGCGGCGATGGCAGAACGCATCCGCTACAACGCAGCCCTGGAGGGGCTGATATTTATCTGCGTGAAAAACTTCATGCGGTTCTGCCCGCCTTTGACCACCACCGAAGCCGAAATCGACGAGGCTCTGGCAGCACTCGAACGCGCCATCAAACGCGCACTTGCCGGCTATCCCAAGGATGTCGATTTTCGCGCCTCTTCCTCCCTTGCAGCAGGCTCGGAGCGGACCCAGACGCTTGCCTGAAGAAAGAGAGATTCGCCGACTAGCAGCGATCTTGGCAGCCGATATTGTCGGCCATAGCCGCATGATGGCGGCGGGTGTAACGGAATAACCGTTCGGAACCGGGCTAGCACCGGGCCGGCAATCGGCCTTGGCCCTATCAACCTTCGGCTCGAATATTGCTTTGCGCGTGATATGTATTTAATATCAACTGTAACAGCATTCTCCAAACCATTGAGCGGGAGGGATTTTTGGTCATTCGTCGAGGGTCGGCAGCTATCCTGCTGATGAGCGCTGGTGCCGTCCTTTCAGGCTGTGCCTTGCCGTTCGCCGGACCTTTGGTATTTACCGACATCCTCACCGGCGCTTCGCTCTTATCCACTGTCGCGACCGGCAAGGGGGCAACCGAAATCGCCCTCGATGCCCTGACGGGCGAGGATTGCCGCTTGCTCGAAGGTGCGTTGCGTGAAGACCGCGACTTCTGCGAGCAACCGGGCTCGGCGGCCACAGAGGAAGATTTCAAGGGCGTTGTGGCCTGGCTCGAAGAAGACGAGCCGGATTCGCCGGTGCCGGGCGACACGGACACACCGCATATCATGGTTGCGGATATCGGACTTCCGGGCTCTTCGCCAACCCTGCCAGTTGTGCAATTTTTGGATAGCATAACCGTCCCGGCAACAGCATCCCTACAACCGAGCATCGTGGCTCTCGCCAGCATCTCTGAATTGCCGAACGAATGGATTGTCCTGGCTTCGTTACAAACTGGCTCGGATTTCACCGAGCTTGGTGCGATTGCCCCGGCCTCCGGAACGCCGGACCTGATTCGCGCCAAGTTGGACAGCTCGCCGTTGCCGTTCCTACAGACGACAGCATCGCCCGAAGCTGACCTGGCTGACTGGGCGCTCGATAAAATGCACACCGGCACGCCGAGTGTGGCCGAGCAAGCGCTCACAATTCCGCCCTCGCGGGCACAAGGACATACCGAAGCGCTCATACAACGCGAAGTTTATTGGAACAATCTGTCGCCGGCAGGAGATATCGAAAATCTACCGACGCGGCGGTATGCCGCATGGCGCGGCGCGTTGAACGAAACGCTTGTGCGCCGCAATTCAGAGCCTAGCTTAGACGACGCGCTCCTGCTGCCCGTACCCGCCAAGCCGGTGCTCCAAGCATTGCTGCTGCCGGCGCCAGCCAAACCGCAATTGCAGGCCGTCCTGCCGCATCCCCAAAAGCCGCTGTTGCGAGCCGAATTGCCCGATGATTCAAAGCGTGCCAATGCGGATTTCGATGTGTCGCGGCCGACGCAGATCTAGCCATGTCCGACATCCGGGGGCGGCACCTTCTTCGCCCTGCAAGCGGCCAGCGCCAGCATCAAGCGGATACCGTAATCCGCCAACCAGCCTTCGCCGGCCCTGCCTGAATTTCAATTATGTTAGCGCTAATCCGGGCGGCGCGCGGTTACGACAATAGCCTGCACGCGCGTACGCAGCGGTTCGTTGCCATAGGCCTCGATCAAGCGGCCGGTCAGGGTGGCAACAACTTCATGCGGCGCGGCAGAGCCGCGCTCCTCGATTTCCAGAATAGACGGATTGCCATGCACCCAGCCATAGGCCAGATCGGCGGCGTTGGGGTGGCTGGCATCATATGGCAGTGCTTCAATCGAAATATTAGCGAAGCCCGCATCTTCCACATGTGCGTGGATGATGTCATGCGCATACCATCCGAACGGTACCGTGAGAAACTGCGGCGGATCGGCGG
This sequence comes from Pseudomonadota bacterium, assembly GCA_027624955.1. NCBI lineage: Bacteria > Pseudomonadati > Pseudomonadota > Pseudomonadota bacterium. The sequence goes on along the minus strand of JAQBTG010000005.1, from coordinate 106,671 downwards.
TAAAGAATTCGCCGATAGTTTGGTGTGCCAACGCAGCGATGGGGTTGCGTTCGAGTGAATCCCACACATTGAAAGCGAGTAGACCTCCGGGCTTCAAGACGCGAAGGGCCTCGCGAAATCCCTGCGCTTTGTCGGGCAAGAACATCAGACCAAATTGGCAGAACAACGCATCGAATGTCGCGTCCGGATAGGGAAGTTCCTGGGCATCCGCTTCGCTGAAATCCACGCCCGGCAAATGGCCACGTTTGGCGCGCGCCAATTCAAGCATTGGTGGGTTGAGGTCGGTCGCGGTGATACGGACGCTTCGATCCAGTGCCGCCCGCGCGGCCTCGGTCGAAATTCCGGTGCCGCAAGCAATTTCCAGCACGCGCCCGCCCGCCGGTGCTTCAAGGCGCGCCGCCAGGTCGCCCGCGTAAAAGTCGAACAAGAACGGCCCAAGCACCCGCTCGTAAGTTTCCGGAATCGTGCCTACAAAACGGGCCTGTTCACCGCTCATTCCACCACCTTTTGAAAAGAATTGCCGCTGCCGTTACGCATTGTGAATTTCGATTCCACTGGCTTGCTGGTTCACTTGCGAAGCCTGGATAGACGACGCATCCGCCTAAGGCGTGAACTGTACGTTGACGCGGCCGAGCGCGCCGAAATCCGCCACCACTTGATCACCCGGTTTAATTGCCGCCGGTACGATGCAGGTGCCCGTGGTAATGAACTCGCCGGCGCGGAGCGGCGCGCCCTGGGTGACGCGGTCATTTGCGAGCCAAGCTAGAGCGCGGCGCGGATCGCCGAGGACATTGGCGCCGGTGCCTTCCGCCACGGTTTTGCCGTTGATGGCGACGCTGACCTGATGGCCCGCTAGATCGAGGTCACGCCAGCTTTCCGGCACTGCCGCGCCGAGAACAAAAAACTCGGTACAGGCATTGTCGGCGATCAATTGCGGCGCGCCGACGACGGAAAAATCCTCGAAGCGTGAATCCGGCACCTCGATGCCGAGATGAAGCGACGCCGTCGCCGCCACCACATCCTCCGGCGAATAATCGTGTCCGCGCGCCGGCAAATCTTCGGCCAGACGAAATACAAACTCGGCTTCCATCACCGCCATATGCAGATGCGCGGCGGGCAGCTCGGCGCCGCTTTCATGCAATTTTCCGGCGAGCAGACGCCCGGCGAGCGGCCCGTCCACGCCGATATGTTTTTGCCCGGCTGCGCTGGTGGCAGCGATCTTCCAGCCGATCGCCTGCCAGCCGCTCAATGCGCTGAGCTCCGCCTGCGCCGCATAGCCCTCGGCCAGCGTGCGCGGGCGGCAGGATTCAGGTAGCGCGTCGATACGGCTTTGATTGCGCCAATTTTGCCAAATCAGCGCGGCGGCTTCGCTTGCACGTGCATCTCCCATAGCGCAGTCTTAGCGCACCATCATGCGGCCGACAAGGCACGCCGATGACAACCAACAACAGCCAGGGAGCGCTTAATGTATTTCGCTATTTTCGCCACCGACCGGCCTGATTCCACCGACCTCAGATTGCAAACCAGACCGGCGCACCGTGAATATTTGCGCGATATCGCGGCCCATCCTGAAGTCACTGTAATTCATGGCGGCCCGACTTTAGCTGAAGACGAAGAGACCATGAACGGCTCAATGATGATCGTCGAAGCACCATCCCTGGCTGTGGCCCAGGCCTTCTCGGCAGGCGATCCCTATCGCCAGGCTGGCTTGTTTGCCGTCTGCGAAGTGCGCCCCTGGGCTTGGGTACTTGGCCGCCCTGACGAGAGAGACTGAACATGCTCGACCTCAGGCCGATTTGTGAAAATTGTGCGATCGACCTGCCGCCGGCATCGACGCAGGCAAGAATTTGCTCTTACGAATTCACGTTTTGCCGCGACTGCGTCGATGGAATTTTGGAAAATGTTTGCCCAAACTGCGGCGGCGGCTTCGTGCCGCGGCCGATCCGGCCGGTACAAGCCTGGAGAAAAGGCGTTTCGCTCGCCGACCAAGCGCCGGCTCAAGAACGGAAACATCGCCCGGTCGGGCGCGATGAACAATGTGCCCTGATCGCCCGCGTTGGCGCTATTGCGCCTGAGAATCGGTGAGCGGATTAGGCCGGATCGTCGAGGTAATCTGACAGATGGGCGCTTAAATCCCGCGCGTCGTCGCCGACCCCATCCATCAGCGCAGATTTGCGGCGGCGTAGAAATTGGATTCCCATCAGATACATGCCAGGTACTTCCGTGACGATGCCGCCATCATGACGAATGCGGCCCTTGCGATCGAAGATAGGAACATTGAGCCACGAATAGTCGGGATAGTAGCCGGTCGCCCACAGAATGGTTTTGATTTCGCCGCTGTTAAGGTCGATGCCGAGGGGCGGCGCATCGTCGACGACAGTTGGATCCAACCTGTGCGGCGGCTCGACTTCACTATCCAGGCCATTCTCGCCCGCCCATTCGTCGATGGTATCAAGCAAGCGCCCCATCTTGAGGTCTGAGAGGGCGCACTGATTGCGCAACGACCCGGAGAATTGCGCTTTGCCGTTATTGATGCCGGCGAGACGGCCGATGAGTTTAACGCCGATGCCGGTCAGCGCGTTGAGATCAAGGGTGGTCCGTTTGGCCGTGCCGGCGAGTTGTAGCGACGGCAGCTTGCGCGCGCGCTGGATATCCTCGACCTCGTCATAACGTTCGTCGAGCACGCCGGCGGCGTCCATCCACCATTCTATGTCGCGGCCGCGGTAGACGCGGGGCGCGCGGATATGCTCGCCGGTGGAAATCGTCACCGGGCGACCCGAACGATGGATTTCGTCGGCAAGCTGGGTGCCGGTCGCCGACGCGCCAACCACCAAGACGCCGCCGCGATCGAGCTGATCCGGATTGCGGTAATCCATCGAGCTAAGCATGGCGATACCGGGCGGCACGGCCTCAGCCAGCGCCGGAACACGAGCGAAATTACAGGCGCCGCTGGCGAGTACCACGGTACGGCAACGCCAATCGCCCTGGTCGGTGGAGACCCTAAACCCCTGATCGTCGGCCGTCACCGAGGTGACAGTGGTGTGAGTCTCGACCGGGGCCGAAATGACGCCGGCATAGCGGTCAAGAAACTCGATGGTCTCCGGCATCGAGCGGTAGCCATCGGGATCGTCACCGTCATAGCCAAAGCCGGGGAGCCGGCTTTGCCAGTTGGGGGTGAGCAGACACAGCGAATCCCAGCGCTCGGTGCGCCATGAATTGGCGACTTCACCGCGTTCCAACACGACATGATTGATGGCGCGCGCGGTGAGGCACTGGCTCATGGCCAAGCCGGCCTGACCGCCGCCAATGACGACGGTGGTGGTGGTGTGAATGGGCCTCGCTCCTGACGGCTGTCTTCGCGAGGTCAGTTAACCTCGACGGTGATATTTGTCGGATTGGTTACGATGTCATAGACCGCCGAGCGCTTTTGAGACTGCGCCACCAACGCCTCGATATCTTTCTGCGACGCATCGGCGTCGATCTTGTAGCTCACTTTGATGCCGTCGAAGCCATTGCGGATATCGCTGTCCATGCCAAGGATACCCTGAATGTCCATTCCACCTTCGAGCGTGGCGACAACAGAGCGCAGCTGGATATTGCGATTTTGCGCGACCGCGGCGATACCGGCGGTCAGGCAAGAGGCCAAGCCGACAAGCACATATTCAACAGGTGTGGCGCCTCTGTCTTCGGAGGCAAAGACCGCGGGATGGTCGGCATCGAAATTAAAAATGGTCTTGCGTTTTTGCTGCTCGCCGAGGCCGAAATAGCCCTCTACGGTCGAGTGGCTGTACGTACCATTCTTCCACTCGCAAGACGCGCGCCATTCAAATTTAGCCGCCTCAGGCATATTTTCCAGCGCCACCCTAGCGTCGAGCAAGGCCTGAACATTCACGCCGTTATCAACTGTTTTCTCGCTGTCAGCCATCCATTTTCTCCCTCATTTCGTTACCCAGATTGGGGTTCCCGTTTGATCGGTTGCAAGAGCTTAAGTTGCGCGGCTCGGGTGTCAAGCGCGTTCAATGGCGGTCGCCGAGACGAAAGGCGCGCCCTATCGCCATGGCATTCGGTAGGCAAATATTGAGCCGATCCGGCACGGAAATTTATTTCAATCCAGTGCGGGTTGCGCGCTCGCGGCGAGTTGGCGTGACACGAGCGCGGCATATAGACCGCCCTTGGCAAGAAGGCTGGCATGCGTGCCAACCTCACACACACGCCCGCCCTCCATCACCAAAATCTGATCGGCGTCGCGCACGGTAGAGAGCCGATGCGCGATAACAACCGTGGTGCGCGCCACCATCAACTCGGAAAGGGCGCGCCGTACCGTTTGTTCATTGAGCGCGTCGAGATGCGATGTCGCCTCGTCGAGTATTAGCACCGGCGCGTCCTTGAGAAACGCGCGGGCGATAGCGATGCGTTGGCGCTGGCCGCCGGACAGGCGCGTTCCGCGCTCGCCCACTTCAGTCTCCAGCCCGTCGGGCAACGCGGCGGTAAAATCCTCAAGCGCCGCGCGGCTGACAGCCGCCGCCACGTCCGCCGCGCTGGCATCGGGCCGGGCGATGAGGATATTGGCGCGGATGGTATCGTTGAACAGATAAGTATCCTGCGCCACCAGGGCGATATGCGCGCGCAGATCGTCGATGCGCCAATCTTTAAGGTCATGCCCGTTCAGGCGCACTGTGCCTTCTTCCGGGTCCCAGAACCGCATCAATAGATTCGCTAGCGTCGTCTTGCCGGCGCCCGAGGAGCCGACCAGGGCGAGGGTACGCCCCGGCGCCAGGGTGAGGTTTACCCCATCCAGTGCCGGCGCCTTGATGCCGGGATAGGTGAAGCGCACATTTTCGAGCTCCAACGCCGCGCCGGCGCCGCTTGATTGCGCCGCCGTCACGCCGGGACCGTCGGTCACCGCGACCGGCTCACTATGCACGGCATTGAGGCGACGTGTACCGCCCAGCGTATCGGCAAGCTGCCGGCCAATATTGGCAATTTCCGAGACCGGCAGAAAGGCCGCCATCGCGAGCAGGGTAAGAAGCGGCAACATGGTGTAATCAAGATCACCGCTATTCACCAGAAACGCGCCAGTGATGACCACGGCAAGGCCGCCAAGCCCGGTCACGGTTTCGACCAATGCCGTCTGAATGGTAAGATCGCTAAAGAAGGGCAAACGCAGCGCATGGTGGCGGTGCACGAGGTCGATCAACTGCTTGCCGCGCTGCGCCTCTTGGCGGAAAGCAAGAATCTCGGGCAGGCCCTGCAGCGTATCGACCGTGTGAGCGTTGAGTTCGCCCTGCGCCTCGCTGGCGCGCGAGGCCAGGCGGTCAACCCGCTTGCGCATCAGGAACGGCGAGAGCGCGATCAGCGCCAGGAACGGCGTCAAAGCAACCGCCATCGGCCAGCCGTAAAACAGTATGGCGGTGAGCACGGCAGCCGGCACCAACAGCGCGACGAAAGCGGGGGCCACAGTGTGAGCGAAGAAAAATTCCACATTCTCGATATCCTGCGTTGCCATGGCCACCAAATCGCCACTGCGCCGGCGCAACAGGTAAGCCGGCGCCAGCGCATCGAGCTTGGCAAACAAGGCAATGCGCATTTCGGTAAGCAGACGGAAGGCCATGTCATGGGCAACCCAGGATTCGAGCCAATGCAAGATGCCGGCGAACGGCGCCAGCGCATAGAGGGCGATCAGCAGTCCGCCGAATGGCTCACCGTTGCGCACTGCCGCCACCACAAAAGCGCTTAACACGCCGACGCCGATCAGGGCCATGACGCGCGCGACACCGAGCAAAAAGGCCAGGCCGACACGCCTGCGCAACGGCCGAACGAGGCGCATCAAAAGGCCGGCGGCACGCCACCAACCCATATGGCCGGCGCGCAGGATCTCATCTGCCGGCTGCAACTCGGCGAGCCGCGAATCTTCGAGCGGTGCCGGGGCGTCCGCTCCCGATGCTGGCGCGGCGATCAACTGTTCGGCGCCTCCGCTTCCCACCGCTTCCGTCGCCTGCGCCGCCATCAAGCGAGAATAGACTCCACCCGCAGCCATCAACGTGCCGTGCCGGCCCTGCTCAACCAACGCGCCTTCCTCCAGCACCAAAATACGGTCCGCGTCGATGACGCTGGACAGGCGGTGCGCCAAAATCAGCACGGTACGTCCTGTCATGAGGCGGTCTAGAGCCTCTTGAATAACCGCTTCATTTTCCGCGTCGACCGCCGAGAGCGCTTCGTCCAGCACCAAAAACGGAGCGTCTCGGAGCAGCGCCCGAGCGATGGCGATGCGCTGGCGTTGGCCGCCCGACAAGCGAACGCCGCGCTCGCCGATCACCGTGTCATAGCCTTGTGGCAGGTGCGAGATGAACTCATGGGCGTTGGCAGCGCGCGCTGCCGCTTCCAGTTCCGCCCGTGTGGCATCGGGCTTGCCGAAGCGGATATTTTCTTCCGCCGTGCCGTGAAAAAGGTAAGTGTCCTGATGCACAACGGCGAAATGATCGCGGATTTGCGCGAAACTCAAATCTCGTAAGTCGCAGCCGCCGAGCGAAACCTTGCCTGAATCGGGGTCGTAGAGGCGAAGCGCCAGGCGCACGATGGAAGATTTACCACAGCCGCTCGGGCCGACAATGCCGATGCGCTCGCCAGCCTTGATTTCAAAACTCAAATCCCGGTGTGCCTGCTGGCGCCCGCCGGGATAGGAAAAATTCACGCCCTCGAAGCGCAGAGAAGGCTCTAATGCGGCGGTTGACTGACCCTCTCCGCTTTCTTTTTCACGCACCAGCGGCTTGGCGTCGAGCAAGGCGAACAACCCCTCGGCGGCGGATTGCCCGAGCATGCCCTGGTGTAATAAAATACGCAGATCGCGCATCGGGCGGAATAGCTCCACCCCCATCATCAATACGATTAACAGCACGCCGATGCTGATGTCCCCGTCCGCCACACGCCAGGCACCGATGCCGAGCGCTAGCGCCGCGCCGACGGCGATGCCGCCATCGGTGATGCCGCGCGACAACGAATTAGTTGCCAACACCCACATGGTGCGACGAAATAAATCATGCGCCTTGGCAGTCAGGTCACGCGCCCGCGCACCGCTTTGGCCGAAGGATTTGAGCGTCGCCAGACCCTGCACTGAATCCAGGAATTCAGCGCCGTAGGCCGCATAAGAGCGTTGCCGCGCTTGTGCTGCGCGGCGGTCCCAGCGGTGAAAGGCGGCCGGCGCGAACAGCGTGAAGAGCGCGAAGCCCAGCAACGCACCGGCAAGCGGCAGGTCGAGAAAGGCCATGAAAGTAAATATGCCGAGCGGTGCCAAGGTGGCGACGCAAAGCTGCGGCAAATATTGACCGAAATAAGTCTCGAGCTGCTCGACCCCGTCGATCAGCGTAAGGAGTGTCGTACCCGTGCGCTCACGACCGAAATAGGCGGGACCGAGAGCGATGACATGTTTGTAGAGCCGTTGGCGCAGAGTTACTTGCACCGTGGCTGCAGTGCGGTGCGCCATCATGTTGCGGCTATATTCGAGAACGCCACGCAACAGCATCACGGCGGCGGTAAGAACAAACGGCAACACCATCTCGGAAATCGGCTGGCCAGCAAATATCTTGGCGAGCAACCAACCCAAAAGTGCCAGGCGCGCAGCGCCCGCAGTTGCCGCCAGCAAGCCCAACAGGATGGTCGCCGCGATACGCGCACGCACGCCTTCCGTAAAAACCCAAAGCCTGCGGTCGAGATACATGGTTGTTCTATCTAATCGGCGTCATGGCGCATGCCAGACCCGAAAATTCAAAATTGCCGATTGAGGGGAATGTGCGGCGCCGCCGTCATGGGCAGAATTCCTGCCTCGCGTGGATCCGCCGCCGACTTTACCTCTGAATGAGTCTCCTCGAAGCCGAGGCGGCGGTATAACGGAACTGCGGCGGGGTGATCCATATCGCACGTGTCGAGCGTGACACGGCGCACGGCTGACCGCCAAGCGTGGCGGAGCAAGGATTCCATCATGTAGCCGCCGAGCCGCCGGCCGGTAAACTCGGGAAGCAGGCCGAAATAGCGGATGGCCGGCGCTTCGGCGTCGCTGCTGTCTAGCTCTACGAACCCGGCCACTTCTCCGTCGACGCGAAGAATGAATATTTCCGTGGCGGCGGCCGATAGCAGCGCGCCCAGGGTCGCGTCGTCGAAACTGATACGCTCCCACCACAGCCACTCCTCACCTACCTTGCGGTGAAGCTCACGGTATGCTTCGGGGCTGATATCGGTTTCGCGGGCGAATGTCACCCTGGCTGGCGCTGGCGGCGTGCCATTTTCAGGCACGGCCGTTCGCTCCATATACTTAACGCGCCAACTCAACATGTCTTATTTTCTCCCGTCTGCCCGCTCACATGCCGAGCGAAAAGCCTTCGTCCAGCACCATCAACCCGCCGTGCATGGCGCGACCATCGTCGCTCGCCAGGTACAGCGCCGCGCGCGCCATGTCGATGGCTTCGGAATAGGTACGCCGGCTCGGCGTGCTCGCCGCCATCGCGTCGAGCATGGGTTTGAATTCGGGCTCGGTGCGGATGTTTTCGTTCATCGGCGTTGCCGTGTTGCCGGGCAGGATCGCGTTCACATGGATGCCATGCGGTGCTAGCTCTTGGGCAAGGGTTCGGGTCATTAAATTTACCGCAGCCTTGGCGGCGCAATAGGCAGAATAGGTGCCGAGCGCCATAACGCTAGCAACTGAGGAAATATTGACGATGCGCCCGCCATCCTGGGCCATCATAATCGGTGCCACTTCTTGAATGCAGAAGAACATCCCCTTCACATTGATATCCATCATGCGGTCGTAATCGGCTTCGCTCGTCCCGCCGACAGGCGTCGGATAGAACAGCCCAGCCGAGTTGACGAGAATATCAATGCGCCCGAAATCCGCTTTCACCGCCGCTACCAGCTTGGCGATTTCGTCCACCTTGCTGAGATTCGCAACATAGGGCCTAGCCGAGCCGCCCGCTGCTTCGATACGCGCAGCCACAGCTTCCGCTTTTGCCATATTCGAGCTTCCAACCACCGCCACTTTGGCGCCTTCGTCGGCGAACAACTCGGCGCAGGCTTCGCCGATGCCGGAGGTGCCCCCGGTGATCAATGCGACTTTTCCATCGAGTTTCATCTCTCTCTCCCAAATATCATCTGTCGCAACTGTACTATCAACCGCCTCTCCCTGCCGCAATTGCCTTGTCGGCGAAGGTCGGGAGATCGTCGCCCGGGGCGATGCCGGCGGCCAGTGCAAGGGCGTTGGCGTGTGAAATGATTCCGCTTTTCCAGGCCGAGCGGACGTCACCAATGCGCGCGCTCTCCGCTGACACTGTGGCGGCGATAACGCCTTCGTCCGCAAGCTCTGGCAAGCGCGAAAAACCGCAATCGTCGGCGCCACTGCCGGCGTCGTTGAAAATCACGGCGAGCGGCGGGCCGGCGATGGGATTGTTCGCCATACTGCCGAAACGCGCGCCGTGCGACGCGGTAATCATGACCGCGCCTTTGTCGCTGGCCTCCAACAGGGCAGTGGAATCGACGCCCCAGACCTCAGGGGCGCCGGCGCCCTCACCCGCGCGCAGCAAAAATCGGGCTTCACCGAACTCCGGCGCCGTGCCGGTCCATTGCGCGGCCGCCGTCATCAAACCGGCAGCAGCGCGGCAGCTCTGCCCCGGCGCGCAGCCGAGCGCCGCGGCGGTTTTGTTGACATGGCTAATCACTCCGCGCGTCAATTGGTCACGGCCGTCTGCGATGCGCGCACTGCAGTGATCGAGCGTGGCCGCCGGCAGGCCGATACCGTCCAATAACGCCAGCGAGCCGATTCCGGCTTCATCCTTGCCGATCCCGGCATTGTGCAGAATGACGCCGCGCACGCCGGCCTTCGCTGCCAAATAGCCGGCATACCGCCCGCCATGCGAGCCGCCGATCAGGACGTGACCGCGATGCTCAACGCCCAGCGCGGTAACCGTATCGGCGTAAACAATATCCACCATAGTGCCGAGACGGCCGTTCAAATTAGCTGAACTTTCTGGCTGCGGCTTCGATGGCAGGCCCGGCCGCCACAAGATCCTCGGGCAACATCACCGGTATTGCTTCGACACTGGCGTCAAAGGCGAGGAACCAGGGCTCAGCCACGGCTGGAATACCCGAGGCATCCGCTATATCGACCACCATGATCGCCGAGCGCTTGCCGTTCACGGCGGCGAAATAGCACGCTTCAGGCTTAATATTCTCAAGAATGGCTTGAATGGTTTCTCCCATGGTACCGGCACGTGCCGCCGCGTTTCCGATTTCCACCGACCAGCTAGCGGTTACGATAAACCTCATATTCTTACCTTCCCTTTATGGCCTACGTCTCTTTGGCGTTGGCTAGTCCTCTCAGCCTACGTCCTACCTGCGGCCGGAGTCGAGCGAATAGGATGCGCAATCAGGTCGTCAATTCGAGCAGGCAATCTTCGCCAAGCGGCTCGATCGGCGACCAGTCGCGCGTGCAATGATGCTCGGCGCGCTTAAATATGGTCGGCGGATTGTCGCTCGCCGCAACGTTCAAATAGAAAATCGTACGTGGCCACGGCGTGATGTTGTTTGACGAACCATGCACGATATTGCTGTGGCAAATCAGCACCGATCCTGCAGGCCCAATTTGCGCGGCGATGCCGCGGTCTTTGGCCAATTCTGCCAGTGTCGGCGCGGGAATGGTGAAAAGCGTATAGCCGCCAGCCTCACGGTTATCGTTCGCGTCATGCACGAGCCCGCCTCGATGCGAGCCGGGCACAATCAGAAGCGGCGCATTGGCCGCCGTCACGTCTTCGATAAAGACCGCCACCATCAGGGCGCGTGGCTCGGCCAAGCCATCGCGGTCATGCCAGGTGGCAAAATCCTGGTGCCAATCCCAATTGCCGCCGTCAAACGCCGCTTTCGGATTGAGCCGCGACTGATGAATATAGACACCGTCTGTTTCGAGCAATTGCTCGGTGGCGGAGATTAGGCGCGGATGCCGCCCGAGACGCCGAAACGCTTCATCAAAGCGATGCGCGCCATAGACAAGACGCACGGTCTTGGAATCCGCCTCGCACACCACTTCCGGCCCCTGGCGCGCCATTATCCGCGCGGCGCCCGAGCGCAGCACGGCAACCTCCGCTGTGGAAAACAGCGCGGGCAAGAACACATAGCCCTGTTCTGCGAAATTTTGTAGCTGCCGTATCGTTAACTTGGTCATGGTCACCAAGGTTTCGGCTCGTGTGCTCCGCTAGCCACCCATGCCGACGAATTCTCTGATCAGTTCGGGGTCAGCGAGTTGTTCGGGAGAGACTTCGTTGACCAGTTGGCCGCGCTGAATGATGTGGACGCGCTGGCTGAGCGCGGCGATGAAATCGAGATTCTGTTCCACCAAGATGACGGTGAGATTTCGGCTTTTCCGCAGGCCGTGCAGGATTTCGATGATCTCCTCGACGATGGAAGGTTGGATGCCTTCCGTCGGCTCGTCGAGCAGCAAAATGCTGGGGCCGCCACAGAGGCAGCGGGCCAGCGCCAGGATTTGCTGTTCGCCGCCCGAGAGCACGCGGCCGGAGCGCTCAAGCAGCGGTTTCAGGCGGGGGAAGGTATCGAGCACCTCTTCCAACACTTTGTCTTTGTCGACCTTGTGCATAGCGAGCGCGATGCGGAGATTGTCGAGCACCGTCAGGTTGGGGAAGATATCGCGCCCCTGCGGCACGTACCCCATACCGTTCAAATTGCGCCTGAAGGCCGGCATGCGGGTGATGTTTTTGCCGTTCAATTCGATGCTGCCGCCGGTCGGGCGCAAAATGCCTATCAAGGATTTGAGGAAGGTGGTCTTGCCCATACCGTTATGGCCGAGAATGCCGACGAATTCGCCCTCGGCAACATTCAGATCGATGCCGTGCAGGATCGGGATGCGCCCATAAGCGGCTGTAAGACCCGAGACTGCCAGCATGGTCATGCAACCACCCGCTTGCCGAGATAGATGTCACGCACTTGCTGGTTCTTGAGCACGTTCTCCATGGTGTCCTCAACCAGAATGGCGCCCTGGTTGAATACCGTCACTCGGTTGGCGATGGCCTTGATGAACTGCATGTCATGCTCGACCACGATCAGCGAGGCGGTGCGGTTGATTTCACGTATCATCTCGGTGGTGCGGTGCACTTCCTCATGGGTCATGCCGGCGGTGGGCTCGTCGAGAAGGATCAGTTCCGGATCGCCGGTGAGGACGATGCCGAGCTCGACGCCCTGACGCTCGCCATGGGAAAGCAAGCCGACAAGTTGTTTTGCAAGATGGCTGAGGCCGATACGCTCAAGAATATCATCAACTACCTTGTTTGCCTCGCGGTCCTTATGGTGGCGGCGCGCCGATAGCCAGATGTTTTCGCGCACATCGAGGCCGTCGAAAACGCTTGGCACCTGGGTCTTGATGCCAACACCACGGCGTGCGATCTGGTGGGTCTGCAGCCCAGTAATATCTGCGCCGCGATAAAATACTTTCCCGGAAGTCGCCTGATATTGATGGGTGAGGCAACGAAAGAAGGTTGTTTTGCCAGCGCCATTGGGGCCGATCAGGCAACGCAGCTCGCCCTCGGCCATAGTGAAATCGACATTATCCACCGCCACCACACCGCCGAAGCGCATGGTGAGGCCGCGCGTCTCGAGGATCGGCGGGCGAGCATCAGTCATTGCCGGAACTTTCCGGCGCGCCGTCCGACTTGCCGCCAACCCGGGCGCGGGCGGCTTGTTCGGCCTCTTCCTTGGGCCGTACCCAGGGCAGGTATCTGAGCGCCAAGGCGCGCGCGGTCGGCTGCAGGCCAGATGGAACAGCGAGCACAAAGACTAAGATGATGGCGCCGAATACGAGATAGGTATTGAGAAAATCAAATGTCCGCTGGGTGCCGAGCCAATTATAGAGCATTTGCAGGCCGATGCTGCCGAGCATCGGCCCGACCAGCGTTCCGACACCGCCGATCAGGACCCACATGATGATCTGCGCCGCCAGCCCGAGCGCGAAGACATCCGGATTGATGAAGTTGTTGAAGCTAACGAACAGGCAGCCGGCCAGCCCGGCAACGCCGGCGCCGACGGTGAACGCAATTGTCTTGTAGAGGCGCACGTCGTAACCGAGATATTCGGCGCGCGTTTCGTTTTCTCGAATAGCCACCACAACCCGGCCAAAATGGGTGCGCAGGAGATAGCGCAAACCAAAATATACCAAGATGAGAAACGTCATCGCGACGTAGAATATGTCGTCAGGCCAGAGGGGCGAGTTAGGGAACCCCGGCCAGTTGAATCCCGGAATTGACGATATGCCGTTGAAGCCCATCAGCCGAGCATTGCCGATATGATATTCTTCGCCCGAGGTCGAGCGAATGAATGCGTAGAAAATGAGCGTCACCGCCAGCGTCACCACGGCGAGGTAGATGTCGCTGAGGCGGCCGTAAAACATGAAATAGCCGAGCAACATCGCGAAAGCGGAGGGAACGACTATCGAGAGCAACAGGGGTATGGTGCTTTCGCCCATATTGATGACGCCGATAGCGTAGGCGTAACCGCCGATGCCGAAAAACGCCGATTGGCCGAAGCACAGGATCCCGCCAAAGCCCCAAATGAAACCCATCGAAAGCGCCAGCATGGCCGTCGAGATAAAGAGGATGACCTTCAATAGAACGTACAGATCAAAAATTTGTGGCCCGGCGAACAGCAGCGCCAGCATGATCACGCCGACGAAGATCAAGCCGCGCGTATTCCAGTCCTTAAGATTGATCGCGAACATTAAAGCGACCGTCTAAAAATCTTGCCGGTAATGCCCTGTGGCAACAACCGCAGCAGGACGACGGCGACAATCAGCAGCACCACACCGCCAATGATTGGCGTGGTCTCATAGGTGACCAGCTGGCGCACGGTGCCGAACACACCGGACGCTATGATGGTGCCGGTGATGGCGCCGGTGCCACCGGTGATCACGGTAATAAAAGCCTGGGCGACATAAGTGAATCCGACGGTCGGGATAATTTGCGAAATCGGCGCCAACAGGCCGCCGGCGAGGCCGGTCAGGCCAGCGCCAATCCCGAAAGTGATCATATAAACACGCGGTGGGCTGATGCCGAGCACCGAGGCTTGCTCGGCATTCTGCATGGTGCCGCGCGCGATCAGACCAAGGCGCGTGCGTGTGAATACGAGATAGATGCCGACGAATAGCAGCACCGTCAGGCCGATCAGCACCAAACGGTAAACCGAAAGCTGATACTGGCCGAGGCTAAAATTCCCCAGCGGCGCCGAGACGCCGGTGATGTAATTGCCGAAAATTGCGGTAACGATGCCGATCAGCAGCAGGCTGAGCCCCCAGGTGGCAATCAGCGTGTCCACCATGCGGCCGTAGAAAAAGCGGATTAGCAGGCGCTCAGAGATAATACCGATAATGCCGACAACGAGGGGCGACAGGATCAACATCGAGATCCAGATGTTCACACCCGCATTGGTGGCGACCACAGTGGTGTAGCCGCCCAGCATCAGGAATTCGCCATGCGCGAAATTGATCACGCGCATCATGCCGAAAATGATCGCCAGCCCAGCGCAAGTGAGCGCCAGGCTGGAAATCCCATTCAACACTTCGATGATCAGAAGTGCGACCGTATCCACGACGTATCCTTTAGATTCGCCTGATTTGGCCTATTGTCTTACGCCGCTACAGGATCGGCTCAAGATGCGCGTTCATGTCGGGCGTCTTGGTCAAATCGCAGCGGTCAATCACGTCGCTCGGATAAAGCTGGCTGTAACTGTCGAAAATTTTCCAGCTCTGGTTCTGACACTCCGCAACGTGCATGTCCTGGATAGTGTGGTTGCTCACCGGGTCGACGACCATATGTCCGGCCGGGCCGTCCCATGCAATATCGCCACTCCGCAGCGCGTTCATCACGGCTTGGCGCTCATGCGTGCCAGCCTTCTTGACGCCCTCGGCCCAAAGCATGGTGCCGAGATAGCCGCCGATGCCAACCGCATTGAGATACGGTGCATCATCACCGAAGCGCGCGTGGAAACGCTTCACGAACGCCTTGTTGGCGGGCAGTTCCAGCTCTTGGAAATATGGCTGGGCACTGACGATGCCATTGCCCTCTTCCGGCTGCAGCTGAATATGCTCGTTGCCGACGCCGAACGTGCACGACACGATCGGAATCTTGTCCAGCATACCGGCCGCCGCCCACTGGCGGTAAAAGCCCATATGCGCCGCACCAACCAAACAGGTCGCGAGCCAATCGGGCTTGGCTTCCTGAATCTTGGCGATGGCTGGGCCGAACTCGGTAACGTCGAGCGGGAAATGATCGCGTTGCAGAACCGTACCGCCGAGGTCGCCCGAGAATTTTTCGAGCCATTTGCCGATAATCTGCGGCGCGTTGTAATCGGCACCAATGTAGAAGGTCTTGGGGCCGCGTTTTTTGAAGCCAAATTCGGCGATCGGCTTCACCCATTGCACGGCACCAACGCCGCTGACGAAATTGTTGATATCGCAGACGCCGCCTTCGTAAATGACGCTGTACCACAACATGGTTTTATATTTGCTGAGAATTGGCCGGATCACTTCGCGCGACGCACTTGTGATGCCGCCGTGCACGAGATCGACTTTTTCCTTGAGTGCCGCTTCCTGCGCATATTGCGCATAGAGCTGCATGTTGGATTGCGGATCATATTTAATCAGGCGGATTTTCTTGCCGTTCAGGCCGCCAGCGGCGTTGAGTTCCTCGACCGCGAGTTCCATGGTCATGGTCATCGGCGTGCCATAAATATCGAGGCCGCCCGACTGGTCGAACAGCGAAGCGATGACGATCTCGTCATCGGCCCTGCTCTGAATCGGTAAAATACTGGCGGCAAATGCCGTGCCGAGGCCTGCGCCTGCGCCCTTTAAGACGGATCTACGTGTAAGTTTCATAGTCGGTTACCTCCCTGATAAGCCTGTTTCCAATTGCTGAATGAAAAGAACAATCTTAGTTATTGGCGCCCATTATCACCATCATCCTAGTCTACGCACGCAATTTCTTCCGCTCAGCGACTTTATCACTCCAACATGGATGCGATCGGTGACCCTGAAGGGCCGGAGAAATATAAAGTGCTGTTGCGCCGCGGCGTTTGCAGCTACCAACACGCCTGCCGCCCAATTTTACCTAATTATTTGAGTGATGATGGATTATATTTTTGCCGGCCCACCAGAATTCGGCGAGACCAAGGAAGTCGCGCACGGCCTGCATTGGCTGCGTATGCCGCTGCCAATGGCGCTCGATCATATCAATCTGTGGCTGGTTGAAGACGGACCCGGCTGGACATTGATCGATACCGGTCTCCATAGCGGTCTGTCGAAGAAAATTTGGACCCAGGTGATCGACGAGCGTCTCGGCGGGCGGCCGCTAAATCGCGTCATCTGTACCCATTTTCATCCCGACCATGTTGGCATGGCGGGCTGGCTGGTGGCGCGCACCGGCGCCGAATTTTGGATGCCGCGCACCGAATGGCTTTATGCCCGCATGTTGGCGATCGACACCAGCGACAGTTTCACCGATGCGACGGTCGAGTATTACCGTCGCGCCGGCGGCAGCGCGGATTATCTCGCGCGGCTGAGAGAGCGCGGGGCGTTTTTCCCGGGCCTGGTTTCGGACATGCCGCGCGGTATCCGCCGAATTCGCGACGGGGATGTTTTCGCGATCGGTGAAAACAACTGGAAAATCGTCGTCGGCAACGGCCATTCGCCCGAGCACGCCTGCCTGCTCTCGGAAGAAATTGGCCTGTTCGTGGCCGGCGATCTGGTGTTGCCGAGGATCTCGCCACATATCGGCGTTTATGCAGACGAACCCGATGCCGACCCGCTGCGGGATTATCTCGATACGATGGAGCGCTTTCACGCACTTTCTGACGATGTCATTGTGTTGCCATCGCACAATGAACCGTTTCGCGGATTACATGAGCGCCTCGATGCGCTGATCCAGCATCATGCTGATCGCCTGGTCGAATTTGCCGCCGCTTGCGCCACGCCCACCACGGCACTGGATGTTGCCGTCCAAGTCTTTAAACGGCGCCTCGATTCTGCGCAGCTCGGATTCGCCATTGCGGAGACGGTTGCGCATCTCAATTACTTAATCGCTGAGCAGAAAGTAGTGCGCCGTGAAAATACAGACGGCGTACATTTATATGAAGCAACATAGCTTCCCCGGTATATGAAGCGACTTAGCTTCCCCGGCGCGTCACCCGAGACCGAGCAGCCGATCCACCGTATCGCGCAGGATGCAGGCAGCATCTACCATCTGATCAAGCGGCACATGTTCGTTGGCGGCGTGGCTGGTGGCGCCGTCGCCCGGACCGAAATTGACGATTTCGATATTGTCGTCGGCGAAATAGCGCCCCTCGCTGACCGCCAGCGCGTTGATGAAAACGGGCGCGCGCCCACATCGTGCCGCGATGGCGGCGGTGAGGGCCGAAATGCCCGGCCCGTCTTCGGGCGGCGAAAAGCCGTTGGTGCCGGTAAGGAATTCCACGCTGAGGCTTTCTGGCGGCTCGCCTGAGGCTTCGAGAATCTCGACCATCTCCCGATAGGCTTGTTTCACATCCTCATTCGGCAGCAGGCGACGGTCGATCTCGAGCATACAGGCGCTCGGTACAACATTGACGTTATGCCCACCTTGAATGCGGCCGATATTCATGGTCGAGCGTTTTTCGCCGCTGACGCGCGCCGCGAGACGCGGCTCCATCTCAGCGCGGAGATGCGCCACCAGACGGATCATGCGGAGAATTGCATTGTCGCCCGATTCTGGATCGCCGCCATGGGCAGCGCGGCCAGATGCCGTGATACGCAACCACAGCACGCCCCGCTCCGCGGCGATGAGATCGTTTCCGGTCGGCCCGCCGACCAGCATGATATCGGGTTTGAGTGCACCTGCTTCGCGCAAATAACACATTCCGTCAGGGCCGAGCCGCTCTTCGTCGCCAGTGAAAGTGAAGGCAATTTCGCCCTGGCGCGGGCCGCCGGCGCGAATGATTTCCTCGCCCAACCAAATATGGAGCGCCGTCGAGCCCTTGCAATTGTTGGCGCCGAGACCATAAATCGCGCCATTCTTCAGCACTGCCTTCAGGGGATCGGTCAACCAATCCGTGCGCTTCCCCGCTTCCACCGTGTCAATATGACAATTAAGCGCCAATTGCGGCGAACCGGCGCCGATGCGCGCCACTACATTTTCGACGCCATCAGCACGGCTCAACGTTTGGCAGCGATATCCAGCACGTTCATAGCGGGAACGAATATACGCACAAATTTCTATGGTATCGCCCGGTGGATAGGCCGAGGGAATGGCTATAAGATCGCTTAATATCGCGGTCAGTTGTGCTGCGAGTTCCGTTTCGTTTGTCATGTGTCGGCCGATCCGAGGGAGGAAGTGATTTGACTGTTAGCGCCAAGAGCATAAACGCGATTAATGAAGAGATGCAGGAAATTCCGATTGAGCAAAAGCGCATCGGGGAATTGCCGGTCGAGTTAAACCAATTGTTGAGTGCGGCGCGGGCCCTGAGAGCGGCGCATGATTTCGATCGCGACCCAGCGGATTTTCAACGCGTCCTTCACAAAGTGCGGGACTGAGACGATGGCACCCAGCGAAGAGGAGCTGAGCGCCCTAACGCTTTGCGGTCTCGCCGATGCACTACGCAGCGGGGAAATTTCAGCCGCCGAGACAATGAAAACGACCTTGGCCCGCATCGAGCGGCTTGATCCTCATTTGAACGCCTTTATCTGGCGCGACGGCGAGCGCGCCATGGCGCGTGCGGAAGAGGCCGACGCCGCGCGCCGACGCGGCGATGAAATAGGCCCACTGCACGGCGTGCCGTTGGCGCACAAGGACATGTTCTACCGCCCGGGGCGGCCCAGTACCTGCGGCTCGCATATCCGCCGCGAGTTCCAGGGACGCGAAACGGCGACCGTGCTACGCCGCCTCGATCAGGCCGGGGGCATTGAAATCGGCACCCTTGCCATGGTCGAGTTCGCCATGGGGCCGCATGGCTATAACGGCCACTTGCCGCGCTGCCGAAATTGTTGGGATTTCGAACGCATTCCGTGCGGCTCGTCTTCGGGCTCGGGCACGGCCGTCGCCGGACGCCTTGTATACGGCGCGCTCGGCTCTGATACCGGCGGCTCGATCCGCTGCCCGGCAGCCGCCAACGGCATCACCGGCATGAGTCCGACCTATGGCCGAGTCAGCCGCTACGGCGCCATGCCGATGTCGTTTTCGCTCGATGTCATGGGGCCGCTCGCCCGCACCGCCCAGGATTGCGCGCGATTGCTGGGCGCCATCGCTGGGCGTGACGGCAAAGACGCGAGTTCGAGTCGCGAGCGCGTGCCGGACTATGAAGGCGGGCTCATGCGTTCGATCGTCGGCCTTCGCGTCGGCGTGCCGGAGGGCTATTTTGACGAGGATTTGGATCCCGACGTGGCATTGCTGATCGAGGAAAGCCTTGATGTGTTTAAGTCGCGCGGCGCGCGGATCATCAAAGTCAAAATGCCGGACGTCGTGAACAAGGTGGCGGAGATTCATCCCTTGGTGATGAAGGCAGAAGGCTCGGCCAATCACGGCGCCTGGAAACGCGCCCATGCAGAAGATTATTCCGAAGAGGTTAGCAAGCGGCTAGAAGCCGGATTTTTCATTCCCGCCAGCGACTATATCAACGCTCTGCAATACCGTGGCGCCGCGTTGCAGGAATTCTCGGACACCGTGTTTTCTAAGATCGATGTGCTGCACACGCCGGTTCTGCCGATGCCGACACCAAGCCTTGAGGCCACCGCCTATTCGGACGGCCCCGCCTATCTCAAGATGGTCGTGGCACTCACGCGCAACACCAAGGTGGTGAATTATTTCGGCTTGCCGGCATTAAGCATCACTTGTGGCTTCACGCCAGACGGCATGCCGACATCGTTTCAACTGATCGGTCGACCGTTCTCTGAAGACCTGCTGCTCCGCCTCGGTCACCAATATCAGCACGAAACCCATTGGCACGAACAGATGCCCCATGCGTTGGAAGGTATGTAACTGACCGGATCAGGCCTTTCTGCTCCGCCGAGGAGATAAGGGCCTAATTTTTCTGCTCTTGATGCACGATCTGCGTCTCTGCGATCGAGCGCGGATCGCGTGCTGTCCAGCGGCCCTGCTCGGCGGTCGAGAAGAATTCCTGCGTCACATGGTTGAAGGCATCAGGCTCTTCCAGATTCGAAGCATGTCCGGTACGCGGCAAGATCACGAGCCCGCTCGCCGGCATGGTGCGCTTTAGCCACAGTGTCGCGTCGAGGCAGGGCTCGTCCTCATCGCCATTGATCAACAAAGTCGGCACGGTGACAGCCGCCAAATTTGCCTCGAGATCATAGAGCGAAGGCCGGCGGCCCTGTACACCGCGCAACGTATTGGCCGAGCCGCGCGGCGAATGCTCGATGAACTGTTGGCGAAATTCGGCCCAGCCGCGCGGGTCCTTGTTCTGATGCTGCACACGGAAGGGGCCGCTGGCGTAAACGGCGGCTGCTTTCTCCGTGCCGTCGCGCTCAAAGTGATCGGCCAGGATGTCGACCTCGCGCTGGAAACTCTGCTGCTTGCCCTTTGGCGCGCCATAGCCGCAACCTGCGACCACCAGCGCGCTGGCACGGTCGCCATGGCGCATGCCGATATGCAGCGTGGCAAAACCACCCATGCTCAGGCCAACGATATGGGCTTTATCGATAGCGTAATGATCGAGTACGGCGATAGCGTCCGCCACCGCGAGATCCTGGCTGTACAGCGCCGGATCGTCCGGCACGTCCGAAGGGAGATAGCCGCGCGCGTCGTAGCTGATGCAGCGATAGCGCCGCGAGAAATAGCGTATCTGCGGCTCCCAACTGCGATGGTCGCCGGCGAATTCATGGATGAAGAGAACCGGGTGGCCGCTGCCTGTCTCCTCGCAATGCAATTTCACTCCGCCCGAATTTGCGTATGCCACATTCTCGCTCCCGCAATGATTTTTATCGCGTGTCAGTATCGACTGGCCGGCGCGCTATTGAAACCACCGAAATATCCATGCTCAACTGGGCATGGATAGCAATGAATTCAACGAAGAGGTCGACCATGCGCCGCATTCTTTACAATATGGAATTTAAGGGCCGGGGCGAGCAGCAAAGCGATGGCGAGATGCTTTGGATCACGCAATCGTTCGCGCCCTGTATGCGCGTTACCACCGAGATCGGCGCCGACGGTGTCGACGCGCGCATCGAGGATTTGGCCGGACCCAAGGCCGAGTTCTATTCAAAGTCTAAGGCGCATGATGGCGGCGCGCTCGGCCCGGGCAAGAAGTTCCGTGAGTGGGGTACCCTCTCATTCGGCAATGGCAATGTGCTCAATTTCGACACCGTCGGCGGCGGCGAGTTCGGCCCGGTTGGCGATTCCGGCCTTTTGCAGGGCGGCATCGTCTGGGCGGTCGATGGCGGCAGCGGCCTGTTCGAGAACGCCAAGGGGATCATCACGTCGAACTTCGCCGTCGATGCAGCGGGCGATGTGGTGGACTACCAGACCGGCGTAATTTATTTACCTTAGAGCATTTCAAATGCGTCGCCTCAGGTGATTCCACCTGCTCGGAATTTGCTCTCGTAGCGTTTAGGCGGCGGTGTAGCCACCGTCGATCACCAGCTCCGTTCCGGTAACGAAACTCGCCTCGTCCGACGCGAGATAGAGAACGGCATTCGCCACCTCTTCGGCTTCGCCGACCCGCCCGGCGGGATGCAATTTGCCAAGCGCCACGAGACCGCTTTCGAGCGAACCCCAGCTCTTGGCGTAGCGCTCCACCATCGGCGTGCGAATATAAGCCGGGTGCACGGAATTGACACGGATGTTCCAGCCGGCCTCAGCGCATTCCAGCGCCACGCCTTTGGTAAATAGGCGCACCGCCCCCTTGGTCGCGTTATAGGCCGCCTGAACCGGCGAGCCGACCAATCCTAGAATTGACGACATATTGACGATCGCACCGCCGCCGCTCGCGCGCATGGCGGGAAGCGCGAACTTGCAGCCGAAGAACACGCTGTCGACATTGACCGCCATGATGCGGCGCCATTGTTCAGTGGTGGTCTCCTCAAGACCGGCCGCGAAGGCGATGCCGGCATTATTGACCAGTATGTTAAGGCCACCGAAACGCTCGACCGTTGTGTCGATCACCCGGCGCCAATCCACCTCCTCGGCGACGTCATGCGCCAGAGAGAGCGCCTCGCCGCCGCAAGCACGAATCTCGGCGGCAAGTGTTTCAGCTTCCACCTGATCAATATCACTCACGCACACGAGCGCGCCTTCCTGGGCAAGGCGGCGTGCGCAGGCGCGCCCGATTCCTGCGGCGGCGCCGCTGACAATAGCGATTTTGCCGACCACCCGATCACCCGTCCTAAAATTCATGTCACGATCCCCACAGTTTCGTAGCGCCAACTGACGCTAGAATAAGCGCTGAACTGTCCAAATATGTGAAAAAGGCAGTGTTTAATCCGCATATCCGTAATTCATGTGAGGAAACTTATTTTCGTATCGGCAATTGCACAGATTACCTGTTGCGGCTAATCTGTGGCCGTCGCAACTACGCTGACGGGGGAAACTATGTGCGGAATTGCCGGCATTATGTTCAAAAATGGTCGGAACGATCATGAGACGGGCGTGGCCCTCGTCGATATGCTTGACGGCTGTCAGCACAGAGGCCGGGATTCGACCGGTTTCGCGCTCTATGGCGAAGAACATCGGAACGAATTGAAGCTGCGCTTCCTCGTTGGCGAAGGCGCGGCGGCGAATGAATCCGAGGCGCTGATCAAGACAGCGCTGGAGGCCCATGACGCGGAAATCGTCGAAGACAGGCGTGTCGGCAATACCTACCAAGCGGTGGTGAAATTCGACGGTGATCTGCGCAGCTTTGCCTATGCGATGGAGCATGCCGCACCTGAGGCCAAGGTCATTTCCATTGGCCAGAGTTTGGATATCGTCAAAGATATAGGTGGCGCACATGACGTCGACGACCGCTTTCACGTGCATGAATTTAAGGGCAGTCACGGCCTCGGCCATGTCCGCCTGGCGACGGAATCCGATGTCCGCCCCGAATCCGCGCATCCCTTCTGGGCTACCGGATTTTCCGATGTCGCCATCGTCCACAACGGCCAGATCACCAATTACTGGAAAATGCGCCGCCGCCTTGAACAGCGCGATTTCGAATTTCGTACTGATAATGACAGCGAGTTGATCGCGGTTTATCTGGCCGACAAGATGGCGACCGGCGTGCCACTGCGCGAGGCGTTGAAAGACTCCATCGAAGATCTTGACGGCACATTTTCCTTTCTCGTTTCGACCAAGGACGAAATCGGCTACGCCAAAGACCATCTCGCCGCCAAGCCGATGGTGATGTACGAGAATGACGATCTGATCGTCATTGCGTCCGAGGAAGTTTCTCTCAACCGCCTGTTTCCAGGCCAAGCACTGAATACAAAGGAGCCCCCGCCAGGGAGCTACGACACATGGTCCAAATCGACCTAGCGGAAATCACCGTTCGCCAAGCCAACGAACTAATTCGTGAATATGGCGCCCAGGGCGAAGATATAGACATCGTCAATCCAGACGCGCGCCATCATATCGGCGTCGGATTGACGGATGCCGTGACCGTACGCGTGCACGGCTCGGCCGGATATTTTTGCGCCGGATTGAGCGACGCCGCCCGGTTCGAGGTTGAGAGCAATGTCGGTTGGGGACTGGGCGATAATATGTATTCGGGCTCCGTCGTCGTAGGCGGCAATGCCAGCGCCATCGCCGGAGTCGCGATTCGCGGCGCCGAGATCGTCATTCGCGGCAATATGGGTTCGCGCGCCGGACAGGTGATGAAGGCGGGCACATTGTTGTGCGGCGGTAACGCCAATTTCATGGCCGGCTATCTGATGTATGGCGGGCGCATCGTCATTTTGGGCGATTCGGGCGAGCGCGTCGGTGAGGATATGGCGGGCGGCGAAATTTACGTCGGCGGCAAAGTTCAATCGCTCGGCTCGGACGCCAAAATGGGCGATTCTGAGGGCACCGAGATCGACGATATCCGGGCCTTTCTCGAGCGCTACGAGATATCCTACAAGGGCGGTTTTCAGAAGATCGTGAATGAAGGTAAGAAGCTGCACTACAAGACCTCCGAGCAGCAGATGCGCAGCATTCCGTTCGTCGCCTTCTCGGGAAAATCGGATTACTGGAACCCTAAAATCCAGGAAGACATCCATATAAAATCGCAGATCGGGCGGTATCGCGTACGCGGTTATGGCGGCGCCCGTGAATTGCCCCATCTCTCTGACATTACCTTTGCCCGGGATATTTCCGACTTCAGCGATATTTCGAATCCGGTTTCCAATGTTGAGATGCACACCCTGATTGGTGGCAAGCACGGCGCCACACCGCTGGACCTTTCCATGCCGGTCATGATTGCGCCGATGAGCTATGGCGCGCTCAGCCGCTCCACCAAACAAGCCATCGGCATGGCCTCGACGCTTGCTGGCATTGCAGAGAATACCGGCGAGGGCGGCATGAGCGATGCCCAGCGTGGCGCCGCCAAGCAGCTCATTTTCCAGTGTCTGGGGGGGCGCCTGGGCTGGAACATCCACGATATGAAGCGCGCCAACGGGCTGGAAATCTATATCAGCCAGGGCGCTAAGCCGGGATTCGGCGGTCAGCTAATGGCCAAAAAAGTGACCAAGGAATTAGCCGAAATCAGAGGCATCCCGCAAGGCATCGATTTGCGCTCGCCGTCGCGCCATCCGGATATTTTGGGCGGCGATGATTTGTTGATCAAAGTCGAAGAGCTGCGCGAAGCGACTGGCTATAAATTGCCGGTAAGCGTCAAACTCGGCGCCGGGCGCATCCGCGACGACATTAAGATCGCCTATAAGGACGGTTTCGATTTTGTCGAACTCGACGGCATGCAGGGCTCGACCGGAGCGGGCGGCGCCGAAGTCATGGAATATGTCGGCATTCCCACTATCTCGGCGATCATGGACGCACTTGACGGCCTGGCCGAGATCGACGCTGCGGGCGATATTCAGATCATTCTGATGGGTGGCCTGCGGGATGGCGTCGATGCGGTCAAATCACTCTGTCTCGGCGCCAGTGCGGTCGCCTTCGGCAACGCCACCATCGTCGCTGGTGGATGTATTTCCTGCATGCAGTGCCATGTCGGCCAGTGCGTCACCGGCATCGCCACGCAAGACCCCGAGCATGAAAAACGCTATCGCCCAGAAGTCGAGGCGCACAATATCCATCGTTTCCTGGAAAGCGTGCGCTGGCAGATTGCGGCGCTCACCCAGGCGCTCGGCTATGACGATGTCAAATCGCTCAACCGCGACGACCTCGTGGCGTTGACCCCGGAAGCGGCGGCGATCACGCGTTTGCCCTACCGCCCTGACCTGCGCGAACGCCAGGCCCTGGTCGAGGCGGTCTGAAATGGCGGCCAAGGGTACCGGCGGGGCGGGCGGCCACATGCTCCTCCCGGCCGAACTTCCGGACGACACGGATGATCTGCATTTTGTTCCGGCGCCCTGCCAAGTGGCCTGCCCGGTCGGCACCGACGCGCCGTCCTATATCGCCTATATCTGGGAGCGCAAATTTGCCGAGGCCTTCGAGGCCATTACGGCGACCAACCCGTTCAGCTCTATTTGCGGACGCGTGTGCGATGCGCCGTGCGAGCCCGCTTGCCGCCGCGTGCAGGCTGACGGGCCGCTGCAAATCCGCAATCTCAAGCGCTTTGTTATGGATGAAGTGGGCAACAGCCTCGACCCGCCGCCCGTGCCGGTCACGCGCAAAGAGACTGTCGCGGTCGTTGGCTCGGGGCCGGCTGGACTGGTCGCCGCGCATGATCTTTCGATCGCCGGGTATGAAGTGCATGTCTATGAAATGACCGACCGCCTCGGCGGCATGATGATATGGGGCATTCCGGCGTTCCGCCTGCCGCCCGGCATCATCAATGAGGATATCGAGCGGCTGACCAAACGGTGCCCTGGTCTCAAATTCCATTTGAATACGGCGCTCGGCGACGACATCACGCTGGAACAATTGAAAACCCGGCACGACGCAGTGGTGCTGGCGATTGGCTCGTGGTGGGGTAAAACCATGGGCATCCCAGGCGATGAGGATGCGCGGGTTGTCGACGGCGTGCAGTTCCTGCGCGATATCAATGCCGGTGCGCGTCCGGAAATGCCGGAGACCGTCGTCGTCGTCGGCGGCGGCGATGTCGCCATGGATGCCTGCCGCGTCGCCAAGCGGCTGCCGGGCTGCAAGCACGTGAAGGTGATTTACCGCCGCGGCCCGGATGAGATTCCGGCGCGCGCGATCGAGCTTGAAGGCGCTGTCAAGGAAGGCATCGAATTTATCTATCACACGCAGCAGGTCTCGCTCGCTACCAAGGGCAATCACCTGTCGCTCACCTGTATCAAGACCGAATCGGGCGAGCCCGATGAAGATGGCCGGCGCAGCCCGGTGGACGTGCCCGGCAGCGAGCATGAAATCGAATGCGGCATGGTCATCGCCTCAATCGGCCAGCAGGGTCTCTGCGCCCATCTTGATGAAAAAGGCATGATGCTGAGTGACCGCGTGCGCACCGATTGGGACAGCATGCGGACCGACGACCCCCAGGTGTTTGCCTGTGGCGACGGCGCATTCGGCGGCTCGACCATCGTCATGGCGATGCATCACGGCCAGCGCGCCGCCTACTACGTGAAGGCCTTTCTTGAGGGCCACGATAAACCGATGCCCTATCGCCAACCCTATCGCACCCGGCGCGTGCCATTGGCGCAGGATTTGGAGTGGGAAAAACTACCGGTCCAAGAAGCGGAATTCCACGGCCTCGGCGAAAAGCCGATCGAATTTCCCGAGATCGAAGATACTTACGGCAACGAAGCTGCGCGCAAAGAAGCGGCGCGCTGCTACCGCTGTGATGCCGAGACCGGCACCGCCGATTACGCCGTGCGGCACCGCGAGGATATCTTCGCCATGGCGCGCACCAATCCGCTCGACGAGAAGGCGCATGCCAAGATGTTGGCGCGCCGCTTGACGCCGCGCGCCAATCCGTTCCCCGAGGATCGCCTCGCCACGCTCGACGACCTCACCTTCCTGCCAGCTAATCTGACCCGGTTGGTGATCGATCCCTACCGCGAGGCGTGCCGCATCGATACTGAACTCGGCGGCGGGCGTCTGAAGATGGCGGGACCGTTTCTCGCCACCGGATTCGACGCCGCACCTGATCAGGTACGTCGCGCGGTAGCCAACGGACTGCACAGCGCAGGCTGCCCCTATGTCGGTATCCGCCCGATCTCAGGGGACGTGCCCTGGCTGCAACTTGTCATGCCCGATCAGATCCCACCGAGCGCCGACGCGGTCGGACAAATCCATTGTTTGGGCCACAAATTCCGGCCTGTAAAAGCCGAGCGCCTGTTCGACGATCAGCTTCTCGGCCTATCGGTTTCCTCACCGGCCGTGCTTGAAGAGGCGATTCCCTATGCCCTGGAGCAAGGCTTCGATGTGCTTCTCCTCGACGGTAGTCGCGGACTCGGCGCAACTTGGGCCGAGCTTTCCGGCGAGCCCGATCTCACTATCATGCGCGATGCGGTGACCATCCTCAGGCGCTTGCGGCGCGAGGAACAGATCGATTTGGTCTATTTCGGCGGTGTGCGCTCCGGCACCGATACCGCCAAGCTGGTGGCGCTGGGCGGCATGGCGGTAATTCTTGGTGTTTCTTTGGGATTGGCGGCCGGCGGCGAGATCGGCGCCAATCACGAGATGAAATTCTCCACCAACCGCAGCGATGCGGAACGCGCCGAGGGGATCGTCAATATCCTCAATGCCAGCGCACAAGAGGCGTCTATGATGGCGCGCTGCACCGGCAAGACAAATTTGCATAACGTCGAGCCGGAAGATTTACGCGCCATCACAAACGCAACCGCAGAGGCCACCGGCGTTCCGCTTGCCGGCACGCTCTAGAACCCGAGTTTCCTGGGCGCGATATCCTCTAAGCCGATAATCGACTAGACTGCGGCCATGGACATTTCCTTGAATTACGGCAAGGCGCAACTCTCTGTGTCGTTGCCCGACTCGCTTGACGTCAGAATCATTCGCAAGCCCGAGATGCCGCTCCTTAACGATCCCGTGGCGGCGCTCGAAGCGGCATTTGCCAATCCGGCCGGCGGCGCGCCACTTGCCGAACTGGCGGCAGGCGCCACGACGGCCTGCATTTTGATCTGCGATATCACCCGGCCGGTGCCGAACGGCGTCTTTCTGGCGCCGCTCTTGCGCGCCCTGTTGGCCGCCGGCCTGGACAAGGCCAATATCTCCATCCTCGTCGCCACCGGGCTGCATCGTCCCAATGAGGGCGACGAGTTGGCCGAGTTGGTCGGCGACCCTTGGGTGCTTGAGAATTTTCGAGTGGAGAACCATTTTGCCCGCGACGATGCCGCGCATGTTTCGCTCGGCCGCACGCGGAGCGGTACCGCCGTGAAGCTCGACAAGCGTTTCGTAAATGCCGATGTGCGCATCGCTACCGGTCTGGTAGAGCCGCATTTCATGGCCGGCTGGTCGGGCGGGCGCAAGGTGATCGCGCCGGGCGTCGCCCATGCCGAGACCATCACGGCATTCCATAGCGCGCGGTTCATGGAGCAGCCCGGTTGCGACAATTGCATTCTCGACGGCAATCCCTTGCACGCCGAACAACTCGAAATCATGGCGATGTTGGGCGGCGCCACCGCGCTGAATGTGGTGATCGACGAAGCGCGGCGCATCTCCCTGATTAATTTTGGCGAAGTTGTGCAAAGCCATCTCGCGGCGGTGGAACATGTCCGCGCCTATGCTGAAGTCGGTGTGCCCGAGCGCTTTCGCACGGTGGTTACCAGCGCGGCGGGCTATCCCCTCGACAAGACCTATTATCAAACCGTCAAAGGCATGGTTGGTCCCTTGGATATCCTTGAGCCCGGCGGAACCCTGGTGATCGCCTCGGCCTGCTCAGAGGGCATGGGCTCGGCTGAGTATGTCGCCTCGCAGCGCCGCCTGATCGAAAATGGCGCCGAGCAATTCCTGCGCGATATCGAAGCCAAAAGCCATGCCGCCGTCGATGAATGGCAGACCGAAATGCTGCTCAAGCCACTCCGCATCGGCCGGGTTTGCCTCTATACGGACGGGCTTTCGGAAGCGGAGTTCGGGCTGACAGGTGTCATACCCGTCGCCTCGGTGGCGGCGGCCGTCGCCGAAGCGGTAGCCGCGGCCGGTGACAACCGGGTGGCCGTCATTCCGGAGGGGCCATATGTGGTTCCGCGCTACCGGCCTGAGAGTTGAGCGCGTCTCTTCCGCCCGGGAACACCGCGCCGTCCCATAGCCGCTTCGCCGACGCCTGCGTTCTTGCGGCGACGGTCAGCGGCTCCAGCCTCGCCATCATCGACGCCACCGCGGTCAATGTCGCGCTGCCCGCCATCCAACAGGGCTTCGATGCCGATATCACCGCCCTGCAATGGGTCGTCGAATCCTATGCGCTGCTGCTTGGCGCTCTCATTCTTGTCGGCGGCGTGCTCGGCGATCATCTCGGGCGCAAACGGTTGTTCGCCATTGGCGTCCTCATCTTTGCCGCTGCCTCGGCCTGGTGCGGCCTGGCCGAGGACATGGGGCAACTGATCATCGCCCGCGCCGTCCAGGGCGTCGGCGCGGCCCTGGTCGTGCCCGGTAGCTTGGCGCTTCTCAGCGCACATTTCCCGGAAGCGCGGCGCGGCCGCGCCATCGGACAATGGGCCTCGTTTACCACCTTGGCGATCGCGCTCGGGCCGCTGTTGGGCGGCGTGTTGGTCGATATCGCATCGTGGCGCTGGGTGTTTTTCATCAATTTGCCGATTTCCGCCTTCCTACTAGCGGTGCTTTATGCCGGCGTTCCCGAAAGTCGCGACGAAAGTGCAGCGCGCAAGCTCGACCTGATCGGCGCTGGACTCATTACCCTCGGCCTCGGCGGCATTGTGTATGGATTGCTTGAATCTTCACGTCTCGGCTTCGCCGCTGGCGCCGTCTGGGGGTCGATGGTGGCGGGGGCGGTGCTCATCCTCCTTTTTATCTACCGGCAAAAAACCGCGTCATTTCCAATGCTGCCTCTGGCATTGTTTCGGTCGCGCGCCTTTTCCGGCGCCAACATCATGACCTTCCTGCTTTATGGCGCCATGAGCGGCAGCCTGTTTTTTCTGCCTTTCAACCTGATGCAGGTGCAGGGATGGAGTGCAACCGAGGCCGGCGCGGCACTGCTGCCATTGATCCTGGCCATTGCCATATTCTCGCTCGGTGCGCAGCGGCTGGTTGCCCGCTTCGGCCAGCGCTTGCCCTTGGCTGTCGGCGGCGCCATTGCCGCGTTCGGATTTGCGCTGCTCGCCTTACCCGGCAGCGACAGCGGCTATTGGTCCGGTTTTTTTCCCGGCCTTGCGGTGGTTGGATTGGGGCTCGGTATCGCGGTTGCGCCATTGACCATCGTCGTTATGGCGGCGGTACCGGCGAACCGCGCCGGCCTCGCCTCAGGCGTCAACAACAGCGCCTCACGGGTGGCCATGCTTATCGCTGTAGCAGTCTTCGGCGTGGTCATGTTTGAAATATTTTCCGGGCATCTTGAGGCCGCGCTGAAATCCGTAGCTCTGGATGACGCAAGCCGAGCCCTGATCGGCACGCGGATGCCCGAATTGGCGGGACTGCAAACGCCGCCGGCGCTTGCTGCGGATTTGGCAGCCCAGTTGCGCAGCGCCATCGATGATTCCTTCGTCGCCGGATTTCGCGCCGTCGCATTGATTTCCGCCGCGATCGCTCTGTTGAGCGCCGTGGTCGCCGCTTTGACGATACCGTCGCAAGCTATAAAGCAGTAAGCTGGCGATCATGCGAAAGCCGCTAACCGAATTGCAAGGGGCGAAATTCGACGTTGCAGTGATCGGCGCCGGCGTCAACGGCGCGAGCGCGGCCCAGCATCTGGCAGCGGCGGGCTTCCGCACGCGGTTGGTAGAACAGAATGATTTCGCCTCGGGCTCGTCCAGCCGCTCGAGCCGCTTGCTGCATTGTGGTCTGCGCTATCTCGCGCCGGGCTCCTCGCCTTGGGAATTCGCCTTTCACCCGCGCCGCCTGATGAAAGCGCTCGGCATGGCGCGCCAAGCGATGATGGCGCGCAGCCAGATGGTGCGCGAAACCTCCGAGCGCGTGCGTCCCATGACATTTTCTTACCCGATTTACAAAGAGACGCCCTACGCGCCGTGGCAGATCGACGCCGCTTTTCGAATTCTAAAGGCGTTGGGGCCAAACGACGTGCCGCTTGATTACCACCGGCTCAGCCGCGCCGAGGCGCGTCGGCAGCCGCTACTTGAATGGCTGCGCGATATCGATGCGCTGAAAGGCATCGCCCAATTCCGCGAATATCGTTTTGACTGGCCTGAGCGCATCGCCCTGGATGCGATTCTCGATGCCGTTCGCCTTGGGGCAGAGGTGCGCAACCATACGGCGCTCACCGGGTTGGAGCGCGAGGCCGGCGGCGACTGGCGCCTGACCTTGTCAGATAAATTGGCGGACGGCGCGGCGGGTGAAGTCACGGTGACGGCGCGCGCAATCGTGAATACGGCGGGTATCTGGATAGACCGGGTGAATCACATGGCGTCCGCCAATACGGGGCGGCGCATCACCGGCACCAAGGGTATTCATTGCATGTTCCGTCTGCCGCCCGAATGTGCGGATCAGGGCATCGCCAGCATGAACCGGGACAATGAGCCAATTTACTGCGTGCCGTGGCGCGGCCTGCATTATGTCGGCCCGACGGAAACTTTATACGACGGCGACATCGACGATATCCGCCCCGAAGAAGATGAAATCGAATGGCTGCTCGGCGAAGCCAATCACTTGCTGCCGGGCGCGGAGTTTAAGCGCGCGAATTTACTTTTCGCCTGGGCCGGGGTGCGCCCGCTGACCTATGATCCGGCCCAGCCCAAAGGCGCGCGCAGCCGTGAACTACACGATCTTTCCAGCGACGGCCTCGACAATATGTTCGCCCTGACCGCCGGGCCGATCATGACGCATCGCTCGGCTGGAGAGCTTTTGACTCAGCGTGTCGCAAAGAGGGTGCGGCCGTCAGGCACACCCGGCGTACTCAGCTTCGCCGCCGGCAAATTTCCCGAAAATACCAACTCGCCCGCCATCGACGACGAATGGCCCGAAGCCAGCTTCGCTGATCTCCGCCACGCCGCAGCGCATGAAATGCCGGCCGATCTTATCGATCTTTTATTCCGCCGCAGCGGCAATGGCTGGACCGCTTCGATGGCGGCACCGATGGCCGAGGCTGCTGCGCGCGAAGTGGCGGCGGAAATGGGCTGGGACGAGGCGCGCATCGAAGCCGAGGCGGCGGCCTACCGCGCCCATGTCGCGCACAATCATTTGTGGCACGGCGCTTCCGACTGAGGGTGCCGGAGGCCTATTTGGCGGGCGGCGTGAATTCGCTGGCGGCAGTGGGCGCGCCGGCGCATACGGCGCGGTCTGTTTGTACCATGTGGATCAGATGGGCCAGCACCGAGCGTGCTGCGGCACTGTAGAGCACCGGATCAACGTCTGCATACATGCGGCGCACCATGTCGGGTATGCGGGCGATGCCGTCTTGCAGACAATCTGAAATTTGCACTTCGCGCACTTTACGATGGGCGATCAGGGCGGCGATGAATTCGCTGGGTGCTTCGATCGCCGGGCCGTGGGTCGGCCAAAACAACGTTTCCGGGCGGGCGCCAAGGCGCTCCAACGAGGCCATGTAATCCGCCATGTCGCCATCCGGCGGCGACACCACCGTGGTCGACCAGCCCATCACATGATCGCCGGAAAACAACGTGTTTTCTTCCTTCAAGGCGAAGCAGAGATGATTGGAGGTATGGCCCGGCGTATGCAGCGCCTCGATCGTCCAGCCGGCGCCGTGGATTATGTCACCGTCGCCAAGCGTGACATCGGGCATGAAATCATGATCGCCGCCCTCCTCCACTTCGTCGCCCATGCGTCCGCCGCCATGCGGACCGAAGCCATAGGATTTGGCGCCGGTTGCGGCCTTCAGATAACGGGTCGCCGGTGAATGGTCACGATGGGTATGGGTCACCAGCAAATGGCTCACTGTTTCACCTTCAAGCGCGCCGAGCAGAGCGTCGACATGGCTATCCAAATCAGGTCCGGCGTCGATCACCGCCACTTCGCCGCGACCGATGATGTATGTGCCGGTGCCGTGAAAGGTAAAGGGGCTAGGATTATTTGCGATGACGCGCCGGACCAGAGGCGACAAGGTGTCGGAGACGCCATAGCTGAATTCCAGTGCGCGGCGAAAGGGTATGGCAGTGGCCATGGGCGCGTCCTCTGCGTTGCCGGTGACGGCTCTAAAGTCCGCCGGGGCGGGAAGGGTCTTCGCCGGGCGGGCCTCGGCGGCCGGGAATGCCTTGCGCCCGGGGCCCGCCGCCATGGCTGCCCTGGTCGCTATCGCCAGGGTCCTGCGGCGTGGCCCGTCCGGATCCCGTGAGATGCAGGAAAACATCCTCCAGATCGGGCTCGTCGGTGGAAAGATCGCGGATCGTCACTCCGGCCTGGCGCACCACATCGAGCAATTGGCCAATTTCCGTCTTGCTCCGCATGTAGCGCACGGCGAGGCGGCGGGGACTGCGCAACTCCGTCTCGAAGCCTTCCAATCCGGCGGGAATTTCGCTCATATCCTCGGCGCTCATGATCACCAGTTCCTTGACGTCCACGCGCTCAATAAGGCTGGCGGTCGGCTCGCAAGCGATCAGTTTGCCCTTGTCGATGATAGCGATGGTGTCGCACAGCGCCTCGGCCTCTTCGAGATAATGCGTGGTCAGGACAACCGTTGTGCCGCGCGCGTTGAGTTCTCTCAGATGCGACCATAGCTGTTGGCGCAGCTCCACATCGACGCCCGCCGTGGGTTCGTCGAGGATGACGACCGGCGGCGAATGGACCAGCGCTTTGGCCACCATCAAGCGCCGGCGCATGCCGCCTGAGAGGGCGCGCGGGTAGGTCTCGGCCTGCGCCGTCAAGCCAACGGTATCCAGAATCTCAGCGGTGCGGCGTTCGTGATGACGAAGGCCAAAATAGCCGGCTTGCGCTTCGAGAGCCTCGCGTGCCGTGAAATATGGATCGAGGACAAGCTCCTGCGGCACCACGCCGATGGAAATCCTCGCGCCGCGTGTTTCGCGCACAAGATCAAAGCCCCACACCGTAACATCGCCCGACGTCTTATTCGTAAGCCCGGCGAGAATGTTGATAAAGGTGGATTTTCCAGCCCCGTTGGGGCCGAGCAGGCCGAAAAACGAGCCGCGTGGAATTTTGAGGTCAAGATCGTGGAGCGCGACCGTTTCGCTGCCGCGCCGACGATAGACTTTGCGCAAGGCTTTTGCCTCGATCGCGTTTTGCGGTTGGCTCATTGCGGGAGTCACCTTTTAAAAGACCTGCGCGCGGTGTTGATCACCGTGCCCGAATGGGTATCATTCGCCGCGTTGGTGGGTCAATTCGACCGTGCCGAAAGGGCAAAGCATGAGCACAGCAATCGAAGCGCCGGAAACGGTCGAAAGTGACAAAACTGAAGTCAGTTGTAATGGTGGCGGCGATCTCGGCCATCCCCGAGTTTATCTCAATATGGGCAATCAGGGCGAAGTCGAATGCCCCTATTGTGACCGAAAATTTGTGCTTCGCGGCGGCAAGAAGCCGGTTTAAGGCGCTTCGCCATCAGACGCGTGCCTCAATCACCTTGCCGCGCCAGACCACTGCCAGCCATAGCGTCACCAGTACCGCGAGGGCCGAAAGCGCTGAATTTGCCCAGTAAGCGTCAGCACCGATAATTCCGTATAGCCACCCGGCCAGCAGCATTCCGACGCCAAGACCCGCGCCATAGGTGAGCCCACCCAAAAGCCCTTGCGCCGAATTGGCATAAACGTCCGGCACGGCGCGGGTGATGAACAACATGGCGCCCAAATGCATGGCACCAAAGCTCGCCGCGTGCAGAAGCTGCACCAGCGCCACGATCCAAAGCTCAGTGGTGAGCGCCAGCACCGCCCAGCGCAATGCGCCAAACCCCGCCGCCACCGCGATCAGCCCGATTGGTCCCAACCGGCGCACAACCGGCGCGCCAAATGCGAAGAGCAGAATTTCAGCCACCACGCTCTCACCCCATAGGAGGCCGACTGTTAGGTGCGAGTAGCCTTGGGATGTCCAATGAATGGTGGAAAAGCCGTAATAGACACCGTGTGCCGCATGGATCATCGCGGTGGCGAGAATAAAAAGCACAAAAGGCTTGCTGGAAAGCAGGGTTTTTAGCGGCGCTAGCCCGCGCGCCACACCTGCTGCCGACGCGCGCGGCAGGGCAAGAGAGGCGACGAGCAAAATCGCGAGCGTGACCAACAATAGCGTGACGATGGTCGACGCCGGCAAGCCGCCGCGCGCATCAAGTAAAAAGCCGCCGGCAATGGCCGCAACCACGAACGAGACCGATCCCCAGAGGCGCACGCGGCCATAACCTTGCTCCGCCGAGACGGTGCGGAGCGAGATCGTCTCCGCCAACGGCGCGACGCTCGAATAGGCGAAGAAAAAGGCGAACGTGGCGAGCAACAGCGGCCAAAATCCGGCCGCCCAGTAGAACGCGGGCATCACCGCCAAGGCTGCGGCCGCGCAGGCGATAAGCGTCTTCTTCGGTGCGCCCGAGCGGTCGGCCTGCCAGGCGACGACAGGTCCGGCGGCGGCGCGCAACCATAGCGCCAGCGCCAGCACCAAGCCGATCTGTCCAGCCGGCAGCCCACGCGCTTCGAGGAGCAGCGGCCAAAACGGAAACAGCACGCCACCGACGAGAAAATAACCGCCATAAAAGACGGCCAGGCGGACGGCCATATTGAGCGGCGGCGGGGCTGTCTGGGAGGGCGGCATAAGTTGGATTCTATCTGCTCGGGCGTGGCATAGTGAGAGAAGCGCCCGGCCAGGACAAGCTTGGCACAACCGACAAGGCAGGCGGAGAACCGAATGAACGCGAAACAGGAAGACGCTTCAGACGAGGCAAGCGTAAACGCTCGCGCAGGCGGCGACCATATCGTCTTGATCGATGGTTCGGGCTTTATATTCCGCGCCTTTCACGGCCTGCCGCCGCTCACCCGCCCCGACGGCACACCGGTCAATGCCGTGCTTGGTTTCACCAATATGCTGTGGAAGGTACTGCGCGACAGCGAGGCGTCATACTTCGCCGTCATTTTCGATACCGCGCGCAAGACGTTCCGCAGCGATATCTACCCGGAATACAAAGCACATCGGCCGCCGCCACCGGATGAGTTGATCCCGCAGTTCGATCTCGTGCGCGAAGCCACGCGCGCGTTCAACGTGCCATCGCTGGAAATGCGCGGCTATGAGGCCGACGATTTGATCGCCACCTATACCCGGCTCGCGTGCGAAGCCGGCATGCGGGTCACCATCGTCTCGTCAGACAAGGATTTGATGCAGTTGGTCTTGGATCACCAGGTGGTGCTGCTCGACCATTTCAAAAACCGCGAGATCGGCGCCGACGGCGTGCGCGAAAAATTCGGCGTCGGCCCCAACAAGGTCATCGACGTGCAAGCGTTGGCCGGCGATTCCTCGGACAATGTACCCGGTGTGCCCGGCATCGGCGTCAAGACCGCGGCGGAGCTGATCAATGAATATGGCGATCTGGATACGCTGCTGGCGCGCGCCGGGGAAATCAAACAGCCCAAACGGCGGCAGAATTTGCTCGATTTTGCCGACCAAGCGCGAATCTCGCGCCAGTTGGTAACGCTCGATCAGGACGTACCGGATTTGGAGCCGCTCGCGAACCTAGGCAGGCGTGATGTCGAGCCCGACGTCTTGATGGCATTTTTGAAGGAACAGGGCTTCACCGCCGCCATCACGCGCATCGGCAGCCAACTCGGCCTGAGCGGCGGCGCGGCGGAAAAAAAGCCGATGCCGCCGACGGAAAGTGATTACAGCCTGGTGCAGTCAATCGACGCGCTTCAGACCTGGATCGACCGTGCGCGCGACGCCGGCACGGTAGCGTTCGATACCGAAACCACGTCGCTTGATGCCGGGCGCGCCGATCTGGTCGGATTTTCGCTCTCCATCCAGGCGGGCGAGGCGTGTTATGTGCCACTCGCCCACCGCGCGCCCGACCTGCTGGCGGACGCCAATACCATGACCCAGATTCCCCTGGCCGAAGCGCTTGCCGCGCTAAAGCCGCTGCTTGAAGACCCCGCTGTTCTTAAGATCGGCCAGAACATTAAATATGACATGCGCATCATGGCGCGCCACGGCATGGCGATCGCGCCGATCGACGATTCCATGCTGCTCTCCTACGTCCTCGATGGCGGCCTGCACGGCCATGGCATGGACGAGCTGTCGAAGCTTCATCTCGACCACGCGCCAATTCCTTTCAAAGAGGTTGCTGGCACCGGTAAGAACAAGATCACCTTCGATCAGGTGCCGCTCGCAAACGCCTGCGATTATGCCGCCGAGGACGCGGATATCACGCTTCGCCTGCATCAGTTGCTGAAGCCGCGCCTCGTACAAGAGCATATGGTGACCGTCTATGAGCGCTTGGAACGCCCGCTGGCACCGGTCCTGGCGCGCATGGAGAGCGCTGGAATTAAGGTAGAGCGGGCGGCGCTGGCTCGCCTGTCGGAGGATTTTGCCCAGCGCATCGCCGTGTTGGAGGAGGAAATTCATCGTCTCGCCGGGCGGACATTTGCCATCGGCTCACCCAAGCAGCTGGGCGAAATCCTGTTCGAGGAAATGAGTCTGCAGGGCGGTAAGAAGGGAAAATCGGGCGCCTACGCGACCGGCGCCGACGTGCTCGATGGCCTGGTCGCGCAAGGTCATGATTTCCCAGCCCGCGTGCTCGATTGGCGGCAGCTCAGCAAACTCAAGAGCACCTACACGGATGCGCTGCTGCAACATATCAATCCCGATACCGGGCGCGTTCACACCTCCTATTCAATGACTGGCGCGAGCACTGGGCGGCTCTCTTCGAACGACCCTAATTTGCAGAACATCCCGGTGCGCACGGAAGAAGGTCGCAACATCCGCCGCGCCTTCGTCGCCGAAAAGGGCCATCTGCTATTGAGCGCCGATTATTCGCAGATCGAGCTCCGCATCCTCGCCCATATCGCCGGCGTCGATACGCTGAAGCAGGCGTTTCACGAGGGTGTCGACATCCACGCGTTGACCGCCAGTCAGGTCTTTGGCGTGCCGCTCGAAGGCATGGACCCGATGGTTCGGCGCTCCGCCAAAGCGATCAATTTCGGCATCGTTTACGGCATTAGCCCGTTCGGACTCGCACGCCAGCTCGGCATCGCACAGGGTGAGGCCAAAGCCTATATCGAGGCATATTTCGAACGCTATCCCGGTATCAAAGATTATATGGAGCGCACCAAGAAGGAGGCGCACGAGGCGGGCTACGTCACGACGCTGTTTGGCCGCCGTTGCAACCTGCCTGGCATCAACGAAAAGAACCCGGCACATCGCGGCTTTTCCGAGCGCGCCGCCATCAACGCACCGATTCAGGGCACTGCCGCCGATATCATCAAGCGCGCGATGATCGTCATGGAGCAGGCGCTGACCGAAGCCGGGCTCAAGGCGCGCATGCTGCTACAAGTGCATGACGAGCTGATCTTCGAGGTACCCAACGACGAAATCGACGCCACCGCAGAGGTGGCGCGGCGCGTGATGTCCGGTGCCGCGCATCTCGACGTGCCGCTCATTGTCGACACCGGCGCCGCCGACAATTGGGCCGAAGCGCACTAGGGCGGTTCTAAGTTTCGCGGGAGAACTCCGGCAAGCCGTCGGCATAATTGGCCCAGGGAATCCTGCTGTGCACCCAGATATGACGCGCCGGCGTAACTCGACCGGGCTGGTCGAGGCTGCCGACCGACACATGGGTATGGTCATGCGTTCCGTGATATTCGAATTGCAATTGGCTGCCACAGGCGGCGCAGAAGCTCCGGCTTGCGGTTTCGGAAGAACGGTGGCTTGCCGGTATGCCCTGGGTATAGCGGAATTTATCGTGCGCTACGCCGAGCCAGGTGACGAAGGCAGCTCCTGAGGCCTTGCGGCACATCTCGCAATGGCAGTGCGAAACGCCCTCACCCGGACCTTCTATTTCATAGCGCACCGCTCCGCACAAGCAGCCGCCGGCCAAGTTTTCATCGCTCATGTCAGTTGCTCCCTTCATCAACGAATAGGCCATATTAGTTCTCGCGGGGGATCGCTTGTCCAGCCCGGTGCGGACGCAACAACGCACCCAGACTCGTTTCCCGGTGCATCGTCAAACCGGGTAACGTTCTGTTAAAATCAACAGGCCCGAGGGGCGTCATAACAAATGGGAGACGGCGATGACTAGTGCGACGGATGAGGATTGGCCGCGGGACTATATCGGCTACGGCGCCAACCCACCGCATGCCCAATGGCCGGGCGGCGCGCGCGTCGCCGTTAATTTCAATCTCAACTACGAATGCGGCGGCGAGGCCAATATCCTCGACGGTGACGATGCCTCAGAAGGCATGCTCAACGACATCGGCTTTCCGCCGGTGCCCGGCAAACGCAATCCGCTAGCCGAATCAGCCTTTGAATATGGCTCGCGGGTTGGGGTGTGGCGGGTGCTGCGCATCTTCAAGAAATTCGACGTGAAGATGAGCATCCTCGGCGTTGCCACAGCTCTCGAACGCAACCCCGAAGCGACGCGTGCTTTCGTCGAAGGCGGCCATGAGATCGTCAGCCATGGCCTGCGCTGGATTGACTATCATTTTATTGCAGAGGCGGAGGAGCGCGCGCATATCCATCAGGCTGCCGCGCTCATTCAAAAAGTGGCCGGCGTCAAACCGATCGGCTGGATGACCGGGCGGCCAGGCCCCAATACGCGCCGTCTCCTAATCGAACATGGCGGCTTTCACTATGACCGCGACGCGCTGAACGACGAATTGCCCTATTGGACCACGGTCGGCGGCATGCCGCATCTGGTGATCCCCTATTCATACGAAACCAATGACAATCGCTGCGACCAGTCGAACGGCTTCGCCCAATCGGACGATTTTTATCAATATATGCGCGACGCGTTCGACCTGATGTATGAGGAAGGCGAGGACCGCCCAGGCCTGCTCTCAATTGGCCTACACGACCGCCTGATCGGACGACCAGCGCGCGCCGTCGGCTTGATCAAGCTGTTGGACCATATGCAGAGCAAGGGCGATGTGTGGTTTTGCACCGGCGCTGACGTCGCTGCCCATTGGCGGAAAACGCACCCCTACCAGGCGTGAGCGTCAGGTCGCGTCTAATTCTGCCGCCACGCTGCGGCGGATCTTTGCCGCCATGGCCGACATCCGCGTGGTCGCCACTAGGGAAAGCAGCACGCCGCCTGAAAGCGCATAAAGCCCCCAATGCAGATGGACATCAGCAATCAGGCTGAGATTGACCGCCGCCACAGCAAGCGCCATGAGGAACACGTCGAGCATCGACCAGCGCCCCAAAACCTCCGCCCGGGTGAGGTTGATGAGAAACCGTTCGCTGCGCACGTCGTGGCCGCGCCAGATGCGTAAAGCGAAGAATAACTTGGCGAGCGGTAAGAGCATGGAAAATATCAAAACCGTGAAGAACAGCAGGAACTGCCGCTGTTCTAGCAGCGCCTCCAGGGCCTGAATCACGGAGACTCGGTCCTCGAAGAAGATCAGGCGGCGCACCGTCATGATCGGCACAAGCCAGCCAGCCAGGAGAAGACCGGCGGCAGCGACGAGTGCCGCGCCGAGCAAGCGGTCGGCGCCGCGCGCCTGGGCAGCCAGTGAATTTCCGTCACGCGCGGCGAACAGCGCGCCGACTGCGGGCAATTTGAGCATGGCAGCTCCCGTTATAGCGTCGTATCGAATATGGGCATGGTCGTGCCAGATGCCAACGCCAGCGGACTACCCAACAGGCGGGCCCGCACTAGATAACGAAGCGGCTGGTCTCTTTTTTGAGGGCATAGATCAGGCTGAGCGCGGTGACGGCCGAGGTCTTGGGATTACTCGCCATCGGCTGGCCGCGCATTTCCATGATCATATGGCCGAACTTACCTTGTGCCTCGATGCGCCCACAATTGATGCTGGCGTCCGGGTCCGCCACCAAGCGCACGATGGTGTTATCAAAGCCGGCGCCGGCCATGGCGATGGTGGCGGCGAGGTTGGCATTTTGCGGATAATCGAGCGCCGCGGCTTCGGCGCGGCCTTCAAAAATTACTGTTTGTTCAGTCAGTGCATCAAGATCGAAATTTTGTTCGGCCGGAGTCCCCTTCCAAGCGTGGCTCGGCTTGGTAGATACATAGATGACATTCTCCAAACCGCCGGCGCGGAGCGCGCCCAAGCCGTCCAACCCGGCCGTGGCCCCGGCGGGCACGTGCAAGCGCGCATCGCCTTTCTCCGCCGCTGCCATCAAGCGCGCGCGATAGTCGCTCTCGGCCAGCGCGCCGGTGGCGACCACCATCAGATCGAGGCCAGCGCCAAGCACCGTTTCGCCGTACTGCCTAAGCGCCGCCTGTCCGGCGCACTCCACCACCATATCGGGCCGCGCGGCGACGACTTCTTCGGCTGAGGTGAAGACCGCCACATGCGGCGGCAATTCCTCGCGCGCTTCGGCGGCGCGCTGCGGGCGGACCAGGACCCCGGCAAGTCGAACAGGAGACTCATTATCCGCCAGCCCATCGACGATCATGCGTCCAATAGCGCCCAGCCCAATGATAACGGTTTGCATTATCCGTTCTCCGTAATCTCTAGCGAATAGGGATTAGGATGAAGCAACGATTTCAACGGTCAATAACTCTGTCCAGAAAAATATTCACCCAGCTTCGGCAGGAGTGTGCCAATTCATCAAATTATGGCGCTCGAGCCAATATTGCCGTCGCGTGGCGGATTGTAACAAACCATCGCGAATGAATTCCCGCGCGCTCGGGGGCTATAGGACTTCCTCGGCGACGAAGCGCAAGGAGTCTGTCGAGCCGCCGCTCAAAAGGAGCGACGAAACCTTGCCCTCCTTGGCGGCGTCTTTCCACACCGACAAGCGTTCCCTAATTCGCCCGGGCGGGCCGACAAGGGCGATGGCGTCGATCAGCGCTTCGGGCACCTCGGCTTCGGCTTCGGCTTTCTTGCCGGTCAGATACAGCATCTGAATTTTTTGTGCTGCTTCTTCGTAGCCCAATCGTTTGGCGTAATCATTGTAAAAATTCTTGCCCGGCGCCCCCATGCCGCCGATGTAGAGCGCGAGATAGCGCCGGATCGGCTGGCGGCAGGCTTCGATATCGTCGCCCATGGAGAGCGGCACGATTGGCGAGATTTCGAAATTGCTGAGGCCCTTGCCGCCGCCGGCCTTGGCGAATCCGGCTTCGACATCGCCTTGAAACACATCATAGCGCTCAGGCGACATGAAGATCGGAAACATGCCGTCGGCGATTTCGGCAGCGGTGCGGATGCCGGCAGGCGTTACGGCGGCAGTGAAGATTTTCAGACTCGGATCGCCGTGCAGAATGCTTTTGAGCGGCTTGCCCAATCCGCTCGCGCCAGGGCCGGTATAGGGCAGTTGATAGTGAAAGCCTTCATGGGTAACGGGCGCCTCGCGAGCGAAGATCTGACGGATGATGGATATATATTCCCGCGTCCGGGTGAGCGGGCGGCCATAGGCGACGCCGTGCCAGCCTTCGATCACCTGCGGCCCTGAGGGGCCGATGCCGAGAATAAAACGCCCGCCTGAGAGTGCCTGCAGGGTGAGCGCCGTCATCGCCGCACAGGCCGGGGTGCGTGCCGGCATCTGGATGATGCCGGTGCCGACATTGATGCGCGTGGTGCGCG
The DNA here is from genome assembly GCA_027624955.1 of Pseudomonadota bacterium. Taxonomy (NCBI): domain Bacteria; kingdom Pseudomonadati; phylum Pseudomonadota; species Pseudomonadota bacterium. The sequence goes on along the minus strand of JAQBTG010000005.1, from coordinate 63,785 downwards.
CCAGGATCCACGCCGCCGGCGTAACGGCATCGGACCCATAGGCCTCCGATGTCCAAACCGAATCGAAGCCAAGCCTTTCGGCCTCAAGCACCGCATCGATATCGACAGAGAATTTGGGCCCTGAATAACCCTGAAACAAACCAAGCCGCATGACGTTTCCCTTTTCCGTGTCGATGGATTGTATAACGATGAGGGTGCATCCCGTAACCACAGAGCGAAATAATGCTGGACGCCCTGGCGCCACAGGGTGGCGCTCCCAACCGCTCAGGCCCGTCGCGCCAGGCCTATTCGGGCATATGATCGACGAATCACGCCGTCATATGCCGGAATACTGGCTGCAACGCCGCCCCGCCATGCTGCTGCGCGGCTTTAATTAGGAAATTATCTCTGGCGGGGAGTACATTGTGTCCACTAACCTGTCGGCCTAAACAGATGAAAAAATTAGATCACACTGGGAGGTATGAAATATGAAAAAATTATTTATTGGCGCGCTTGCTGCGCTTGCCCTGGCGATTGCCGGCACCTTTGGCTCGGGCGCCGTCACGGCCGAGGATTTCTCGCCGGCCATCGTCTTCGACATGGGCGGAAAATTCGACAAATCCTTTAATGAAGCCGCTTATAACGGCGCCGAAAAATTCAAAAGCGAAAGCGGCATCGAATACCGCGAATATGAAGTTACAAATCCCTCGCAGCGCGAACAGGCGATGCGCAACATGGCGCGGCGCGGCGCAACTGTCATCATAGCCATGGGTTTTGCCCAGGCGGCAGCAGTGGAAATCGTGGCGAAGGAATTTCCCGATACCAAATTCACCCTCATCGACATGGTTGTGGATTTGCCCAACGTGCAGTCCGTAATTTTCAAAGAGCATGAGGGCTCGTTCCTGGTTGGCATGGCGGCGGCACTGGCCTCGAAGACCGGCAAGGTGGGCTTCATCGGCGGTATGGACATCCCGTTGATCCGCAAATTCGCGCTGGGCTACGTCGAAGGCGCGAAATATGTGAATGCCGATATCGAGGTCTATCAGAACATGACCGGCTCGACGCCGTCGGCATGGAATGATCCGACCAAAGGCGGCGAGTTGGCGCGCAGCCAGTTCGATCGTGGCGCGGATGTGGTTTACGCGGCGGCAGGCGGCACTGGCGTCGGTGTCTATCAAGCAGCCAAGGATGCCGGCAAACTCGCCATCGGTGTCGACAGCAACCAAAACTATATTCATCCGGGCACCATGCTGACCTCGATGGTCAAGCGCGTGGATGTCGCCGTTTATGACGCTTTCATGTCAGCCAAGAACGGCACATGGCAGGGTGGATTCAAAGTTCTCGGCCTGGCCGAGGATGGTGTCGGATTTGCGCTCGATGAACATAACCGCGGTTTGGTTTCGTCCGACATGGAAATGAAAATCGAGGCGGCCCGTCAGGACATCATCGGCGGCAAGATCATGGTAACGGATTATATGTCGCAATAGGCCGAAGCGCCGCATACCTGAACACGGACGGCGGCGCTTCCAGGCGGACGGAAAGAGATAAGGAATAAGCCATGACGGCGTCGGAAGATGGGCGAGGAGCCTCGCTTTCTTCCGGCGCCGCACCGCCCGCGCTAGAGCTGATCGGCATCGAAAAATGGTTCGGTACCGTTCACGCAAACTCCAATGTCTCTGTACGTGTTGCACCCGGAACCATCCACGGCATCATAGGCGAAAATGGTGCCGGAAAATCGACCTTGATGAGTATCGTCTACGGCTATTACCGGGCCGACAGCGGCGAGATTCTAGTCAATGGTCAAAGCACAAATATCAAGGGCCCCGAGCATGCCATCGCCAGCGGCATCGGTATGGTGCATCAGCATTTTATGCTGGTGGACACGTTTACCGTGTTGGAGAACATCGTGCTCGGCGTGGAAACTGGGCGCCTGCTGGCGCCTAGCCTGGCAGCGGCACGCGGAGAATTGGAACGCCTGGAGCGCGATTACAATCTTGAAGTCGATCCCGACGCCATCGTCGGCGAACTTCCAGTCGGCGTTCAGCAACGCGTGGAAATTCTGAAGGCGCTTTACCGCGGCGCTGATATTCTCATTCTCGATGAGCCCACCGGCGTCCTCACGCCGCAAGAGGTCGATCATTTATTCCGCATCCTGGCGGCGCTGCGCGAGCAGGGCAAGACGATCATCCTGATCACCCACAAGCTGCGCGAGATCATGGCGCTGACCGACGAGGTGACCGTGATGCGCGGCGGCGAAGTGGTCGCACAGGTGGACACCGCCGAAACAACGCGCGAGCAACTAGCGGCGATGATGGTCGGTCGCACCGTCCTCTTGCAGGTCGAAAAAGCCGAAGCGCATCCGGGCGAAGCGCTGCTCGAAATCGAGGCGTTGAACGTCAATGACCGGAACGGACTACCACGCGTCAAGAATGTGAGCTTCTCGGTGCGGGCAGGTGAAATTGTCGGCATAGCCGGGGTCGCCGGAAACGGCCAATCAGAACTGCTCGAGGCGCTCGCCGGCATTCTGCCGCCAAAATCGGGCCGCATTCGCATCAAGGGCGAAGAGATTTCCGGCAGCACGGCGCGCGGCGCGCGCAATGTGCGCGCGGCCGGCGTCGGACACGTGCCGGAAGATCGCCAGCGCATGGGCCTGGTGACATCGTTCGAAGCCTGCGAATCCGGCATTCTTGGCTACCATCGGGATGGGAAGTACAACGGCAAGATCTTGATGGATTACGCTGCCGTAGTTGCCGATGTCGGCCGGCAGATGACGGAGTATGACGTGCGCCCGCCGCTGCCACGACTGCGCACCGGCGCCTTCTCCGGCGGCAACCAGCAGAAAATTGTGCTCGGCCGCGAAATGGACCGCGACCCAGATGTCCTGCTCGTGGGACAGCCGACGCGCGGCGTCGATATCGGCGCGATTGAATTTATCCACCGGCGTTTGGTCGCTATGCGCGATTCTGGCAAGGCGGTGCTTCTGGTTTCGGTCGAGCTCGACGAAATTATGTCCCTTTCCGACCGCATCTTGGTGATGTTTAACGGTGAAATCGTCGGTGAGGTGATGGTAGGTGACGCCAACGAACAGATGCTTGGCCTGATGATGGCGGGCGAGCGCCAAGCCGCGCCGCAAGCGGCCGGTCGGTGAGAAACTTGGTGAGCGCCGACTCATGAAAGGCTTTGGCGCCCCCGTTGAAGCGCCAAAGTGGGTGACCCACGTGCTGGTGCCGGCGATCAATCTGGCACTGGCACTGCTTGTGTCTGGCCTGTTGATCCTCGCACTCGGCGAAGACCCTTTCGAGGCCATATCAGTGCTCGCCCATGGCGCATTCGGCTATCCGGAGGCGATCGGCTACACGCTCTTTTACACAACCAATTTCATCTTCACCGGGCTCGCCGTCGCCATGGCGTTTCACTGCTACCTGTTCAATATCGGCGGCGAGGGCCAAGCTTATCTCGGCGGCCTCGGCGCCGGGCTGGTTGGACTCGCCATCGGCCATTGGCCCACACCCGTCGTCCTCATCGTCGGTATTCTGGCGGCAGCGTTGTTCGGCGGCATTTGGGGATTTATCCCGGGCTGGCTACAGGCCAAGCGCGGCAGCCATATCGTCATAACGACGATCATGTTCAACTTTATCGCCGCCATCCTGATGACATATCTGATGGTGGAAATCTTTATCGAGCCCGGCCAGCAAGCCGCCGAAAGCCGAGATTTCGAGTCCGGCGCCTTCATGCCTCGGGTTCACGACATCCTTGCCCGAGTCGGCATCCACGCTGGCCTGTCCCCGCTCAACCTCTCTTTCATCCTGGCGTTGATATGCTGCGTGGCTTTTTGGTTTTTTGTTTGGCGCACGCGCTGGGGCTATGAAATCCGCACCGTCGGGCAGAATGAAACCGCTGCTGTCTATGGCGGCATTCTGCCGTCGCGCGCCATTATCGTCGCCATGTGCATTTCCGGCGGCCTCGCCGGGCTGGTCGGCGTCAATGAAATTCTCGGCGCGAACCACCGTTTGCTGCTGGAATTTACCGCCGGTTACGGATTCGTCGGAATCGCCGTTGCCCTGATGGGCCGTAATCATCCCATCGGCATCTTCTTCGCGGCGCTTTTGTTCGGCGCGCTTTACCAGGGCGGAAACGATCTCGCCTTCGACATGCCGAGTATCAAACGCGAAATGGTGGTGGTGATCCAAGGCCTGGTCATTCTCTTCTCCGGCGCCTTGGAAAATATGTTCCGCCCGCGTATCGAGGCCCTGTTCACGCGCCGCCCCCGCTTTGCGCCGGCAGCGGAGTAGAACCGATCATGGGAGACCCCATCACTTTCTTCGTGCTCATGATCGACGCCATGCTCCGGGTTTCGACGCCGCTCATCCTGGTCGCGTTCGCCGGCATGTTCGCCGAGCGTTCGGGGGTCGTCGATATCGGTCTCGAAGGCAAGATGCTGGGCGCCGCTTTCGCCGCCGCGTCGGTCGCGCTGGTCACTGATTCGGCCTGGCTCGGCCTCTTCGCCGGCATCGCGGTTTCGGTCGGGCTCGCCATGATTCACGCTTTCGCCTGTGTTACCCATAACGGCAATCAGGTGGTCTCTGGCATGGCGCTCAACATCATGGTGGCCGGCCTCGGCCCGGTGCTGGCCTATAGCTGGTTCAATCAGGGCAGTCAGACGCCGATGATCTCAGAGGCCGCGCGCTTCAAGCCGATCCACCTGCCTTACGCCGACCGCCTTTCCGACGTGCCGGTCGTCGGCGAGATTTATAGTGAGCTTATCAGCGGCCACAATCTCATCGTTTATGTCGCGATGGGCATGGTGCCGCTCGCCGCTTGGTTTATATATCGCACCCGATTTGGGCTGCGCCTGCGCGCCGTCGGCGAGAATCCGGAAGCGGTTGATACCGCCGGCATCTCGGTGAGCGGCATGCGCTACCGAGCGATGATTGTGTGCGGCATTCTGTGCGGCATCGCCGGCACCTATCTCGCCATCGCCATGAACACGTTTTTTGTCCGCGACATGACTGCCGGCATGGGCTATCTCGCCCTCGCGGCTTTGATCTTCGGCAAATGGAAGCCGTTGCCGACGCTGCTCGCCTGTTTTCTCTTTGCCTTCGTGCAGGCGCTGGAGGCGCGCTTGCAGGGCGTAAGTATTCCCGGTATTGGCATCGTTCCGGTGCAAGCCATCCAGGCGCTGCCCTATGTCTTGACTGTCCTGCTGTTGGCTGGTTTCGTCGGCAAGGCAGTACCGCCGAGGGCGAGCGGCATCCCCTATGTGAAGGAAAAATGAGCGCCGACTTGAAAGATATGATCGAGCGCGCGGCGGCGGTGCGCGTGCACGCCCATGCGCCGTATTCCGGCTTTCACGTCGGCGCCTGCATCCGCGCCGAGAGCGGGCAGCTTTATGCCGGCTGCAATGTTGAAAACGCCGCCTATCCGCAAGGCCAATGCGCCGAGGCGACGGCGATCGGCGCGATGGTGAGCGCCGGCGATACCAGGATCGCGGAAATCCTGGTGATGGGCGACGGCGCACGCCTGTGCACGCCGTGCGGCGGTTGCCGTCAGCGCCTGAGCGAATTCGCTGGCTCTAAAACGCCGGTGCATGTGTGCGGCCCAGAAGGCCTGCGCCAGACGATCCCGCTCGGCGACCTGCTGCCCTTCGCATTCGCCGCCGATAACTTGGAGGATTGAATGGCACAGGACCCGCATGCGGCAGCGGAAATGATCGGCGCTAAGGCGCCCGGCTTCCACCCTCAAATCGCGCTTGTTCTTGGAACCGGAATTGGCGCTCTCGCGGAAGCCATCGAGGACGCGACGATCATCGATTACGGCGAATTGCCGGGCTTCCCCCGCTCTTCCGTGGAAGGCCATGCGGGGCGCTTGGTGCTGGGCAACTTATCCGGCGTGTCGGTGGCCTGTATGCAGGGCCGGGTACATCTCTATGAAGGCCAGCCGGCGGCGGATTTAGCGCTGCCGATCCGCGCGCTCCGCATTGCCGGTTGCGAAACCATTGTGCTCACCAACGCCGCCGGCAGCCTTAATGCAGAATTTCTGCCCGGCAACCTGATGATGCTCTCGGATCATATAAACTTGACCGGTGCGAACCCACTCATCGGCGCCAACGATGAGCGTTTCGGGCCGCGGTTTCCGGATATGACTATCGCCTATGACCGGATACTCCGACACCGCCTTGCCGCCGCCGCCGAAGCGCTTGGCATCACCTTGCATGAAGGCGTTTATCTCGCCTTGCTAGGGCCCAATTTTGAAACCCCAGCGGAAATACGTGCCTTCCGCACGCTGGGCGCAGACGCGGTCGGCATGTCGACGGTACCGGAATGCCTGGTGGCGAGGCATTGCGGCATGCGCGTCGCCGCGATCTCGACGCTGACCAACCTCGCCGCCGGCATGACCGACGAAGTGCTCAGCCACGAGCAATCCCTCGCTGTCAGCGCCGAGGCAGCCAAGGATTTAGGCCGCCTGTTGCCGGCCTTTCTTGCAAGCCTCTCGCCCGACAACAGCGGATGAGTCAGACTGAGCTGATTATGAGCGACAATGTCAGCATATTGCATGCATCCGGTGAGCACCGGCGCAATCCAGGCATGGAATTCGAACTCGAATGGCTTGAAGAACTGCGCATCAATACCAGCGCGGTGGAGCGGCGGGCCGCGAACATACCGGCACGGCGCACGGTCAAAAAGGAGTGGCAAGCGGCATGGCTGCTGAAGGCAATATCCTGCATCGACCTCACTACCCTCTCCGGCGACGACACACCGGGGCGGGTCGCCCGTCTGTGCGCCAAGGCGCGCCAGCCAGTGCGCCGCGAAATTCTCGAAGCGCTCGGCGCTGATGGCCTCGGCCTTCAGGTTGGGGCAGTCTGCGTCTATCACGCGATGATCGCGCCGGCGCGCGACGCCCTGGCCGGCAGCGGCATTGCCATCGCCGCCGTATCCGCCGGCTTTCCCGCCGGCCTTAGTGCCCCCAAGGCACGCCTGTTGGAAGTTGAAGAATCGGTCGCCGCCGGGGCCGATGAGATCGATATCGTGATCGACCGCAGTCATGCACTCAGGGGCGATTGGCGCGCCATTTACGATGAAGTGCGTGCCTATCGCCAGGCCTGCGGGCCGGCGCATTTGAAAACCATCATCGCCACCGGTGATCTCGCGACTTTGCGGAATACCGCCAAGGCGAGCCTGGTTTGCATGATGGCGGGCGCCGACTTCATCAAGACCTCGACCGGCAAGGAGGCAACCAACGCCACACCGGCGGTAAGCCTGGTGATGCTGCGCATGATCCGCGCCTATCAAGAACGCACCGGCCAACAGGTCGGCTTCAAGCCCGCCGGCGGCATCAGTACGGCCAAAGGGGTGCTCGGGTATCAATTCATGATGAAGGAAGAGCTTGGACGGCTATGGCTTGAGCCGGAGCTGTTCCGCATCGGCGCCTCGAGCCTGTTGACCGATATCGAGCGCCAGCTCGAGCACCGCGCACATGGGCGCTACGCCGCCCGCCACCGCCAGCCCATGGCCTAACGTGACCAACACCGCCGATATTTTCGCCAGCATGGACTACGGCCCGGCACCCGAGAGCTCTGCCGAAGCCGACAAATGGCTGGACGGCCATGACCGGCGCTTCGGCCTCTTTATCGGCGGCGAATGGCGCACGCCCGACTCCGGCCAAAGCTTTACCAGCTTCAATCCCGCCACCACGCGGCCGCTCGCCGAAATCGCTCAGGCGGGTGCGGCGGATATCGACGCGGCCGTCGCCGCCGCGCGCGCGGCGCAACCAGCCTGGGCCAAACTCACCGGCCACGCCCGGGCACGTTATCTCTATGCCTTGGCGCGCTTGGTGCAGCGCCATGCCCGCCTTCTCGCGGTGCTGGAAACGCTCGACAATGGCAAGCCCATCCGCGAAACCCGCGATATTGATATCCCCCTCGTCGCTCGCCATTTTTATTATCACGCCGGCTGGGCGCAGATTGCCGCGCAGGAATATCCCAATCACACCGCGCTCGGCGTCGCTGGACAGATCATCCCGTGGAACTTTCCGCTGCTGATGCTCGCCTGGAAGATCGCGCCGGCGCTGGCGACCGGCAACACGGTGGTGCTGAAACCGGCGGAATATACCAGCCTCACGGCCCTCCTCTTCGCTGAGATGTGCCAACAGGCCGGCCTTCCGCCGGGCGTGGTGAACATCGTCAGCGGCGACGGTGCGGTGGGCGAATTGATCGTCGCGCACCCGGACATCGACAAGATTGCGTTTACCGGATCCACCGAAGTCGGGCGAAGAATCCGCGACATTACCGCAGGCACAGGTAAGAAGCTCTCACTTGAGCTGGGTGGCAAATCGCCATTTATCGTCTTTGACGATGCCGATCTCGACAGCGCCGTCGAAGGTCTGGTCGATGCCATCTGGTTCAATCAGGGACAGGTGTGCTGCGCCGGCTCACGCCTGCTGGTGCAAGAGAACATCGCCGAGACCTTGCTCGCTAAAACGCGCGCCCGCATGGAGAAGCTGGTGGTCGGCGACCCGTTGGAAAAAGGCATCGATATCGGCGCCATCGTCTCGGCGCAGCAATTGACGCGCATCCGTGACCTGGTGGCGACAGGCGAACGCGAGGGCGGCAAAATTTGGCAGCCCGCAAACCCCTGCCCGGCTGAGGGCTGGTTCTATCCGCCGACGCTGATCACCGATGTGGCGCCGGCGGCGACCGTCGCCCAGGAGGAAATATTCGGCCCCGTGCTGACCGCTATGACGTTCCGCACGCCGGACGAGGCTGTGGCGCTCGCCAACAACACGCGCTATGGCTTGGCCGCCAGCGTGTGGAGTGAAAACATCAACCTCGCCCTTGATATTGCGCCGAAGCTCGCCTCCGGCACCGTATGGATCAACGCGACCAACCTGTTTGACGCGTCTTGCGGATTTGGCGGCGTCCGCGAATCGGGCTTCGGGCGCGAGGGCGGAGGTGAAGGGTTGCAGGAATATCTCCGGCCGTCCTGGCAAGCAAAATTGCCTATCTATGAAACGCCGAGTGCGCAACCGCAGCCGCGCGCGCCACAGCCAAGCGCGGAATTGCCACTCGATCGCACCGCCAAGCTCTATATCGGCGGCAATCAGAAGCGCCCGGATTCAGGTTATAGCGCGCCGGTTTGCGCAGCCGAAGGCGCGCTCTTGGGAGAGGTCGCGGCAGGCAACCGCAAGGATATCCGCGACGCAGTCGAAGCGGCACAGAAGGCCGCTGGCTGGAGCAAAGCGAACGCCCACAACCGCGCCCAGGTGCTCTATTACATCGCCGAGAACTTGGAAGCCCGGGCGAGCGAATTCCGCGCCCGCCTGATCACCATGACCGGCGCGTCACGCAGCCAGGCAGCGCGTGAGGTGCGCACATCGGTGTCACGGCTTTTCGCCGCTGCAGCATGGGCCGATAAATATGAGGGCACGGTGCACCAGCCACCCATGCGCGGCATCGCGCTGGCGCTGCACGAACCGCTCGGCGTGATTGGCATCGCCTGCCCGGACGAGCAACCGCTCCTGGCATTCCTGTCCCTGGCTGCGCCGGCGCTGGCGATGGGCAACCGAGTGGTCGCCGTTCCGTCAGAACGCTATCCGCTCTCGGCCACCGATCTCTATCAAGTGCTCGATACCTCCGACCTGCCGGGCGGCGCGCTCAATATCGTCACCGGCGCACGCGACGAGCTGGCACTTGTGCTGGCCGAACATGATGACGTGGACGCGATCTGGTATTTTGGTTCGGCGGCGGGCAGTGCTGCGGTGGAACGCGCCTCGGCAGGTAATTTGAAACGCGTCTGGAGCGATCATGGGCGGCGGCGTGATTGGTTATCTGACCGCCAGTGCGAGGGCCGGGAAGTACTGCGCCACGCAGTTAACGTCAAAAATGTTTGGGCGCCCTACGGCGAATGAAAATGAAACAAGCTGGGTATTTGCCTCAGGAAATCATCCGCAACAAGCGCGACGGCGCGGAGCTGAGCGATGGTGAAATCGAATTCATGGTCGCCGGGCTGACGTCAGGCGCGATTTCGGAAGGCCAAATCGCCGCCTTCGCCATGGCGGTATTCTTCAACGGCATGAACATGACCGAGCGGGTGGCGCTGACCCGGGCCATGACCCATTCCGGGACGGTGCTTGACTGGTCCGATGCCGGCTTCGACGGCCCGGTTCTGGACAAACATTCGTCCGGCGGCATCGGCGACAAAGTAAGCCTGATTCTAGCGCCGATCATGGCCGCCTGCGGCGCCGCCGTGCCGATGATTTCGGGCCGTGGACTGGGCCATTCCGGCGGCACACTCGACAAGCTGGATTCGATTCCCGGTTACGCCACCACGCCCGATCTCGATACATTGCGACAAACAGTCAAACGGGCAGGCTGCGCGATCATCGGCCAGACTGCGGAGCTCGCCCCGGCGGACGGTCGCCTTTATGCCATCCGCGATGTAACGGCCACGGTCGAATCGCTCTCCCTGATTACCGCCTCGATTCTTTCCAAGAAACTCGCGGCTGGCCTAGACGGCCTGGTTATGGATGTAAAATACGGCACCGGCGCCTTCGCCGCCCGCTTTGAAGATGCGCTGGAATTGGCCGAGAGCATCGTTTCCGTCGCCAACGGCGCTGGCCTTTCTTGCGCGGCATTGCTCACAGACATGAACCAATGCCTTGGGCGCAGCGCCGGCAACGCCTTGGAAGTTCAGGAAGCCATCGATCATCTAAGCGGCGCAGCGCACGACGAACGCCTGCTCGATGTCACCCTGTCCCTTGCGGGAGAAATACTCGCGATCGGCGGCTTAAGCAAAAGCGCCGAGGACGGCCGCGCACAGGCCGACCGGGTCTTAAGTTCAGGCCAGGCGGCGGAACATTTTGCCCGCATGGTGGCTGCATTGGGCGGCCCCGCTGACATCATGGAACAGGCAGTCAAATATCTTCCCACCGCGCCCGTCGCAGAGTGTCTTGCACCGGCCCGGGCTGGCATCGTCACGGCGGTGGATGCGCGCGCGCTCGGCCTCGCGATCATCGATCTCGGCGGCGGACGGCGGCGCGTCGAAGACAGTATCGACTATGCGGTGGGCCTATCAGAAGTCGCCGCTATCGGTGAAGCAGTCGGGCCGGACCGCCCGCTTTGTGTCATTCATGCCGCGAGCGTTGCCGACGCAGAGCGCGCCGGTGCGACCGTTCGCGCCGCCGTCACCATCGGCGACAAAGCGCCACTGCCGGCACCAACAGTGCGCCAGCGCATCGGACCGTCAGGTGCGTAAAACCCACCAGCGCCGTCCGGTGGGTAGAACCCGCAAGCCATGAGCCGCGCCTTCGTTCTGGTCATGGATTCGTTGGGTCTGGGCGGGGCAGCGGACGCCGAAGCATTCGGCGATAGCGGCGCCGATACGTTGCGCCATATTGCTGAGAAACGGGCGCTTGAAATACCCAATCTGATGCGCCTTGGCCTCGGCGCGGCGGCGCAGAAAAGCAGCGGCGAATCGTTGCCGAACGTGCCGGCAGACGGTCCGATCTCGGGCGCTCATGGCGCGGCGCAAGAGAAGAGCGCCGGCAAGGACACACCGAGCGGCCATTGGGAAATGGCGGGCGTGCCGGTGTGGACCGACTGGGGCTATTTCCCGCGTGAGATACCTTGCTTCCCCGCCGACCTGACCGAGGCCTTGATCACCCGTGCCGGCCTCCCCGGTGTGATCGGAAATTGCCATGCCTCGGGCACGGAAATTATTGCTGAATTGGGCGACGCGCATATGGCGAGCGGCAAGCCCATCGTCTATACCTCCGCCGATTCAGTATTTCAGATCGCCGCGCATGAGGAGAGCTTCGGCCTCAAGCGCCTTCTTGAAATTTGCATCATCGCCCGGGAATTGGTGGATGAATATAATGTTGGGCGCGTCATCGCCCGGCCGTTCGTCGGATCGTCGGGAAGCTTCACGCGTACCGGCAACCGGCGCGATTATTCGCTGCCGCCGCCAGCACCTACCCTCCTCGACCGCTTCACCGGGGCTGGCGGCGCGGTGGTTTCGATCGGCAAGATCGGTGATATTTTCGCCCATCACGGCACCGGCCGGATCATCAAGGCAAACGGCAATGCCGAGCTTTGGCAGAAAACACTAGAGATCGCTGGCGGCAGTGAAAATGCGCTCCTGTCGCTGACCAATTTCGTCGATTTCGACACGCTCTTCGGCCACCGCCGCGACATCGAAGGCTACGCCGCGGCGCTCGAAGCCTTCGACCGGGCGCTGCCCGATTTCGAAGCGCTACTGCGCCCGGGCGATTTGGCGATCATCACCGCAGACCATGGCTGCGATCCGAGCTGGCGCGGCAGTGATCACACACGTGAGAATGTGCCCGTGCTTGCATTTGGACCGGGCGTGCATCCGGCGGCGCTGGGATTGCGCGAGAGTTTCGCTGACATCGGCCAGACCGTGGCCGGCCATCTCGGCCTGACGCCGCTTGCCCACGGCCAATCTTTTCTCACCGAAATCAATGCGCCAATATAGATCCTAACTCGCCAGGCGGTTTCCCACAGCCCAAATGGAACGACCAACCGGGGTGCCTGTCACATTTCGGCCAGCGCCCCCGCGCGCCCGAGCTTATGCGAGGTGAGCCAAGGCCGCGGAGGCGGCCGCCCGGCGCTTGAGGGGCCTCACAAAGAAAATTAGCAATCGAGCGTGTTATCGCGCTCCCATTGCGAAAGCGAGCCGGCATAATCGTTCCACTGTCTGTTTTTCAGCTTCACATAGCTGTCGATAAAAGATTCGCCGAAGCCGTCACGTAGGTTCTTGTCCTTGTCGGTCAGGCGGATGGCGTCGAGCAGGTTGAGCGGCAGTTTACGCAAACCGCGAACCTTGTGGCCGTCGGTATAGAGATTGATGTCGATGCGCTTGCCGGGATCGCGCTTGTTGTTGATGCCGTCGAGGCCGGCCACGAGGATACCGGCCTGCAACAAATAGGGATTGGCGGCGCCGTCCATCAGGCGCAACTCAATGCGCCCGGCATCGGGAATGCGCACCATGGTCGAGCGATTGTTGCCGCCGTAAGCGATGGAGTTGGGCGACCAGGTGGCGCCAGAGGAAGTAACCGGCGCGTTGATGCGCTTGTAGCTGTTGACGGTCGGATTCCAAATCGAACACATGGCCGCAGCGTTCTGCAGAATTCCCGCAAGAAAATTATAGGCCAGGCTGGACAGACCAAGTTCGCCCTTGGCGTCGTGAAACAGATTCTTGCGCCCGGTGTTGTCCCACAGCGAGACATGCGCGTGGCAGCCATTGCCGGTTAGATTGGCGAAGGGCTTGGGCATGAACGTCGCGCGCATGCCGTGGTTTTCGGCAATGGTACGGGTCATGAATTTGAAAAAGACGTGGCGGTCGGCGGTCTTGAGGGCATCATCATAGTCCCAGTTCATCTCGAACTGGCCGTTGGCGTCTTCATGATCGTTCTGGTAGGGCCCCCAGCCGAGCGCCGTCATGCTGTCGCAGATTTCGGTGATGACGTCATAGCGCCGCATCAGCGCGGACTGGTCGTAACATGGCTTGCCCTGGGTATCGAACGGATCCGACAAATCGCCACCATCGGGCGTGAGGAGGAAAAATTCCGCTTCGACCCCGGTTTTCATGCGGCAACCGAGTTTGGCCGCTTTGGCGAGCTGGTTCTTGAGCATGACGCGCGGCGTATCTGCCATCTCGGCGCCGTTCATCCAGCAATCTCCGGCGAGCCAGCCGACTTCCGGCTTCCACGGCAGAATCACCAGGCTGTCGGCATCGGGAATCACCAGCATGTCTGGATCGGCGGGCGTGCTGTCGAGCCAAGCCGCGAACGCGGCGAAACCTGCGCCATTCTTCTGCATGCCGCCGATCGCCGACGCCGGCACCAGCTTGGCGCGCAGGACGCCAAAATAATCAACAAAACTGATCAGGAAATATTCGAGCTTCCGCTCCTTGGCGATCTTCGCCAGGTCTGCCGCCATGTCGTCACCCTGTTTTTCTAGCTTGTGGACAAATTGATTTTTCGCCGGACGAATGCGAGTCCTACTCGCGTCCCTGTACCCACAATAGCCGTTATTTTCTGGGAATCCAGTCGGTTCCGGCGAGCGACTCTCTGGCCATAGTCGCCGATTCTATGGTGAGCGTCGCCAGAACCCCGGCTTCGAGATTACGGATGTGCGATTCGCTGTTGGCGCCCTTGCTGCTTTCTAACTCAAGCACCATTGCACTCAGATAATTGCGCGCCGGGCGCCCGCCACGCTCGAGATATGGATGCGTGTTCCTTTGCATGGTTTCTCAAATATTGGCAAAATAAGGCTCTCTACAGGAAAGAAAACCGCGTTAATTTGTGTAAAATATTTTCACGGCTGCGCGCATAGGCGGTATAGATTAATGTGGATCAGCCACCACGACTCTTATGGCTGAGAATGGGAATACCGGGATGTTTAAGGAACAAGGCGACAAAGTCGCCGGGTTCGAATCGCCGGTGGAACGCGTCAAACGCGTTAACCGGCTAGAGATGTGTATTGGGCGCGAAGTTCGGCAACTGCGCCAAAAGCACAATATGACCGTGACAGAGCTTGCAGAATTGGCGAGCCTTTCTTCTGGCATGCTGTCAAAGATCGAAAACGGCCTGACATCGCCTTCCCTCGCGACGCTGCAATCTCTCGCTTCGGCACTCAACGTATCGGTCACTGCGCTGATGCGCCGCTTCGAGGAACGCAGCGATGCGACCTTCGTGCCAGCCGGCGGCGGCCTCAAAATCCAGCGCCGCGGCACGCGCGCCGGGCATGAATATCGTGTGCTTGGCCATTCGCTCGGCGAAGAAATCACCATGGAGCCTTTCGTCATCACGCTGACCGACAAATCGGAAGTGTTTCCCGACTTCGAACATCCGGGCACCGAGTTTCTCTACATGCTGGAAGGCCGCATGGACTATCACCATAGCGGCGCGACCTACGCCATGGGCCCGGGCGATTCGCTGTTCTTCGATGCCGAAGCGGCGCATGGGCCGGAGAATCTGATTGAAACGCCGATCCGCTTCGTCTGCGTGATCGTATATTCGGCCGTACGCGCCTAACCCCACCCGTCGCGCGCGGCTTCATGGCATGGGGTTATTTTCACAGCCCTGGGCGTGACGTGGGCGTGACGTGGGCGTGACGGTGCAGGAACCGCGGCATCATCCGCAGCCGCTGCAACGGGTCGTTTTCAAATTACTCCAGGGAAAACGTTCCGCAACCCTACCCGCCAATTCGTCCGCACCCAGGCAACATTTGAATGCGCCGAATCCTGGGAAGAGCGCCGAAGATAACCTGGGCCCAAGTCAACATTGTTGTCTGATTTTCAAGTAATTTGGCCGCCGTTAGGCCTTCGGTCCGAGTTTTCCCGATTTGCCGGCACCGGGCGCCGGAGCGGCATCGCCATCGAGCGGCCAACGAGCCCGAGGCACGGCATCAAGACCGTCCTGGAGCCCGCAGCCGAGACGCTCGATACCCGCCCAGGCAATCATCGCCGCATTGTCAGTGCACAGGGCGATCGGCGGCACCGCGAGGGTGAGGCCATTTTCCGTCGCCAAAGTTTTGAGACGGGTGCGCAACAGGCTGTTCGCCGCCACGCCGCCGGCCGCGACGAGGGAACGGCCGCCGGGGTGCGCCGCCTGGAATTGGCGGATGGCGTTCCGTCCGCGGTCGATCACCACATCGGCTACCGCCTGTTGAAAGGAAGCCGCAAGATCAGCGCGGATGGCGTCATCGAGACGGCCCTCCAGGGCTCGCACTTTGTGCAACAACGCGGTCTTCAGTCCTGAGAAAGAGAAATCACAACCCTTGCGGCCCTTTAACGGGCGCGGGAGGTCATAGCGCGTGCCATCGCCATCCCGGGCAGCACGTTCGATCGCCGGCCCGCCGGGATAGCCAAGGCCAAGGAGCTTGGCCGCCTTATCGAAGGCTTCGCCGGCGGCATCGTCAATTGTGGTGCCAAGGCGCTGGTATCGCCCGACACCCTCGACGATCAAAAATTGGCAGTGCCCGCCGGAGACCAACAATAGAAGATAGGGAAATTGCAATTCCGCATCGCTCAGTCGGGCGCTCAATGCGTGTCCTTCGAGATGATTGACGGCAGCCAGCGGCACATTATGCACGGCGGCCACGGCCTTGCCGGTCATCAAGCCAACCATGACCGCGCCGATCAAGCCAGGGCCGGCAGTCGCCGCAACGCCATCAAGATCGGCGAAATTCACGCCGGCATCCTTCATAGCGCGAGCGATCACGCCATCGAGATGCTCGATATGGCTGCGCGCCGCGATCTCGGGCACGATGCCGCCATAGGGCGCGTGCTCGTCGAGCTGCGATAGCACCACATTGGCGCAAATCTCACGCTTATCGGTAACCAGCGCCGCTGCCGTCTCGTCACAACTTGTCTCAATACCGAGGATCAGCATGGATTAGGCCGGGAGCCGGACTCTGGCCCTATTCGTGAGTCTCGCTACGGAACGATTTGGAGACGATCTGCCACCGGCCGTCGAGCTTCAGAAGGGTCAAATAGTCGGTAAAATAACGTGGTGGGACGGCGCAGTTGAGCTTGGCAATTGCCGTCGTCTCGTCGGACATGTCGATCGAGATAATGCGATCGTGGCGCGACAATCCCTGACTCTTCGGCGACGGGCGCCCCTTCACGACTTCAAACCATTTTTCACGCGACCAATCGAGAAACTCTCCGCCTGAATTGGAAAACAGATGGCTTACGGGGTGAAAAACGCTGCCAAGCTTTTCCGTATCGCCCTCGTACAGGCCGTCTAAATATGTCCAAAGGGCGCTAGAAATATCGTTGTAATTTTTATCCATGGGCTGTTCCTCATATTTTAATGTTCTGCACCAGCGGCGCCCATAGTGCTTCCCGTATGGCCCTGTGGTCCAGCGCCAAATTGCCTTTCTCCCCGCCTCCCGTGTATGAAGACGAAAGACATGGAAGGGAGCCATTCGGCGTGACAATCGGCTTGCCGCTCAAAATTGGTACTAGAGGAAGCCCGCTCGCCCTCGCTCAGGCGAACGATGTGCGCGCCCGCCTGGCCGCCGCCCATGGCGAACTGGCGGAAACGGGCGCCATCGAGACGCATATCATCAAAACCAGCGGCGACAAATTTATCGACCGACCACTCGCCGATATCGGCGGTAAAGGGCTCTTCACCAAGGAGATTGAGGAGGCGCTCAGCGCCGGCGCCATCGATGTTGCGGTGCACTCGATGAAGGATGTGCCGACCTGGTTGCCGAATGGCTTGGAAATTTCTTGTATTTTGCTGCGCGAGGACCCGTGGGATGCCCTCATCGGTGACGGTCTATCCGGTCTCGCGGACCTACCCAAAGGCGGGCGCGTCGGCACGGCGTCGCTACGCCGGCGCGCGCAGCTCTTGAGTCTTCGGCCCGATCTCGAGATTACTTTGCTGCGCGGCAATGTGGCGACCCGGGTACGCAAAGTGGCGGAGGGTGATATTGATGCGACGCTATTGGCGGTGGCCGGCTTAAAGCGGCTCGATTGCGCCGAGCATATCGCCGCCGTTTTGTCACCCGAGGAGATGTTGCCCGCCGTCGCGCAAGGCGCCATCGGCGTCGAATGCCGCACCGATGATAGCCGCGTCCTGACCTTTCTCGCGGCGCTCAATGACAGCGAAAGCGCCCAACGCGTTGCCGCTGAGCGCGCCCTGCTCGCGGCGCTCGATGGCTCCTGCCGCACCCCCATCGCGGCGCTGGCAGAAATCACTGCGGGCGAGCGCCTCTATCTCCGCGCACTGATCGCACGGCCCGACGGCAAAACAATTCATCGTGCCGAGCGCGAAGGCCTGGCGGCGGATGGCATCGCCATGGGAATTGATGCCGGCGCGGAATTGCGCGCTGCCGGTGGCGCAGACTTTTTCACCGATTGACGCATTTGATGCTGCCCCTGGCTTTACTCACCCGTCCTCGCCCAGATTCGGAAACACTGGCAGCGCTGCTGCGGGATCGAGGCGTGGCGAGTCTGATCGAGCCGGTAATCGACATACTTCCGCTCGAGAACGCCGCCCTGCCGAATCTGGATAAGATGCAGGCGCTGTTGTTGACCAGCGCCAATGGGGTGCGGGCGTTGACCCGGCTGTTGGGGCCACCGCCGGAGGCTCGGCATATCGCGCTGCTTACAGTCGGCGCCGCGAGCGCCGAGGCGGCGCGCCTGGCGGGCTTCCAAAATGTGCATTCGGCTGGCGGCGATGTCGACGCTCTCGCAGCGCTGGCCATGGCGCGGCTCAACCCGGCGGGCGGACCGCTGCTGCATGTGGCGGGGACCAAGGTGGCCGGCGATCTCGCGGCCATGCTTGAAAACCACGGCTTTGAGGTCCGTCGCGAGCGCATTTATGAGGCGCGTACGCGCGTTCGGCTCTCGCCCGAAGCGCAGCAGGCACTCGCAAACGACAAAATCGACATGGTTTTGTTTTTCTCTCCCCGCAGTGCCCGCGCCTTTGCTAAGCTATCGTGCGCGGCGGCCGTGGATTCGGCGCTCGCGCAGGTGACCGCGATCTGCCTGAGCGCCGCGGTGGCAGAAGCGCTGTCCGGGGTGACGTGGCGCCGCGTGCGTACCGCGCCCGAGCCTGAGCAAGCGGCACTGCTCAATGAAGTAGTGCGAGAAATCAACGTGGCCGAACATGGCCGATAAATATGACCTATAAAAAAGAGCCGCCAGCCGAAGATGACTTCGAAGAGGCTGAGGAAGACGACGCGCGCGGAGAGACCCGGCGGTTCGGCGAATCCCGCCGCCGTCTGCCACTCGCCGCGCTTGTGGTTTTACTTGCCCTGATAGCTATCGGCATTTACGCCGCCTGGCCCAGCATCCGGGACGGTTTGCAGACCTCCGCCCCGGAAAAAATGGCGACGGCGTCCGAGGAGAGCACCAATCCCCCGCCGATGCCCGAGCCCGTGCCGGCCCCGACGGCGAAAATCGAGCCGCCGCCAGCGCTGCCGGATACCCCTGCCGCACCACCCGAGCCATCTCCCGCACTCATGGAACTATCTGCACAAGTAGCGGCGCTGCAGCGCGCACTCGCCGAGCGCGACGCCGCCCCCGCGCCGCCACCGCCCGATCTCGCGCCGATCCAAGAGGCCATGGCGCGCCTGGAAGAGATGGAACGGCGCCTACGCGAAGCTCCGACTGCCGCT
This sequence comes from Pseudomonadota bacterium, assembly GCA_027624955.1. Taxonomy (NCBI): domain Bacteria; kingdom Pseudomonadati; phylum Pseudomonadota; species Pseudomonadota bacterium. The sequence continues at coordinate 44,656 of JAQBTG010000005.1, read as the reverse complement.
GCAGTGGATAATTCCACGGTCGCAAACTCCGCTTCGGACCCGGCGAGCGCGGCGATGGATGTCCGCACGCTTGCGCGTCTCGACGCAGTCGAAAAATCGCTTAGCGCCCTCGACGCGGACGGCGCCGGCGCTGACCTCGACTCATTGCGCTCCGGGCAGGCGGAATTGGCGGCACAGATTGCCACGCTACGCCGACTTTACGGGGCGATCGGCGAGCGCGGAGTCGAGAGCGGACGCGCAATGATGCTGGTCTTGTCGCTTTCCAGACTATCGCGCGCCGCCGCCCTGGCCGCGCCGTTCGCGCGTGAGGTGGAGGCCTTTCGCGCCGCCGCCAAAGCGGAAGAGGCTGGCGGTCTTGCCGTCGAAGCAGCCATCCGGGAATTATCGGCGCATGCGCTGAACGGCACACCGACATTTTCTCAGCTCGCCGCCGCTTTCGACGATGTCGCACTCGCCGTGATTCATGCCGACGCCGAGGCCGAGGACCAAGGCTGGGTGGACGCCACCATCGGCCGTCTACGCCGCATTGTGACGGTGCGCCGGGTGGGCGGCGATATCGCCGCGGACAGCCTGGAAGGCCGCTTGAGCGCGCTCCATCATGCCCTCGCCAGCGGCGACCTCGCCGACGCCATTGGCCTTGCCGAGGCGATGCCGATAAAGGCGCGCAGCGGCGCCGAGGATTGGTTGCGCGGCGCCCACGCCCGGCTTGCGGTGGACCGCGCGCTCGGCGTGCTCGACGCGGAACTCTCGGCCCGCATGGCCGCACGCTGGACGGCGGAGGCGCGTGAACGCGAATGACCCGTGTGGTCATCTTTTTCCTGATTGTCGCCGCCCTCGCGGTGATTGCCGTGTGGATCGCCGATGAACCGGGACGGGTCGCCATCTCGTGGGGTGATTGGCTGCTCGAAACATCACCGGCGGCGCTAGCGGCAGCCGCAGCTATATTCACAGCGTCCGGCGCGCTTCTGTTCCAGCTCGCCCGCTGGCTCTGGGTGGGGCCGCGCACCATTGCGCGGGCGCGCCACTTGCGGCGTCAGCGGCGCGGCTATCTCGCCCTGACACAAGGACTTGTGTCGGCCGCCGCCGGCGATCCACGCGGCGCGCGACGGCTCGCACGGCGCGCCAATCTCTTACTCGGCGAGCCGCCGCTCACCCTGCTGCTATCAGCCCAGGCGGCACAATTAGAGGGCGAGGATGATCTCGCCAAAGCCTATTTTGAAGCCATGCTGGAACAGCCCGAAACCGAGTTTCTCGGCCTACGTGGACTGTTGGTGCAAGCCAGCAAAGCGGGCGACAATCAGGCGGCACTGTCTCTTGCCGAACGGGCGTTCGCGCTGCGCCCGCATACGCCCTGGGTTCTGACGACGCTGTTGGAATTGCAAAGCCATGCCGGGCGCTGGTCGGACGCGCTCGGCACGTTGCGCGTGGCGCTCCGCCAAAAAGCAATAGAAGCCGAGGCCGGGCAGCACCGCGAAGCGGGCCTGCTGCTCGAACAAGCGCGTGCGGCGCGCGATGCGGGCGACGGGCGCGAGGCGGCCAAACTGGCGGAACGGGCCTCTGCCGCGGCGCCACAATTTATTCCGGCGATCATTTTCGCTACCGGCCAATATCTGGCGCTCGGCCGGCGCCCGCAAGCGGAGCGCATGATCACTCAAGCCTGGTCGAACACGCCGCATCCGGCGCTGGCGCAATATTTTAACGAGATTCACAGCGCCGCCGATGCGCTGACGCGGGCCAAACATTTCGAAAAACTGGCCACACGCAATCCCGGACATCCCGAGAGCCATCTTTTGCTCGCCTCGGGCGCGCTCGAAGCGAAACTTTGGGGCTCGGCGCGAAGCCATCTGCAGGCGGTGCTTGATGAACGCCCGAGCGCCGGCGTGTACCGCCGCTTGGCACATTTGGAGGAAGCCGAGCATGACGACAAGGAGGCCGCCCGGCGCTGGTTGTTGGCGGCGAGCGATGCGCGCCCCGACCCACTCTGGGTGTGCACCGACTGCGGCGTGCCGGGCAGCGATTGGTCGCTCGCTTGCGGATCGTGCGGCGCCCTCGACCGCATGGCGTGGCGCCAGCCTGCGGCCCGGCCGGCCGCGCTAGAAGCCGGCGCCGCACGGGCATCTGCAGAGGCAACGGGTGCAGCCACCGCGACCGACAACACCGGAAACGCTCCTGCAGCAGCAAAGAACGGACAGGCCGCCGAACCCGCCTGAGCGCACACCCGAGCACACAATTGACGCCATCTCGCGGCGGGGGTAGCGTGCCCGTCGTGGCGCCGCCTTAGCTCAGTTGGTAGAGCATCGCATTCGTAATGCGGGGGTCAGGTGTTCGAGTCACCTAGGCGGCACCACATTCGCGCGATGCCCGTTTCGCCCCGGCAAGGACAAATAAAATCACCAATCCCGGGAGATCAATCCTATGAAAGTCGGCGCATTTCTAATGCCCAATCACCCGCCGGAACGGGATTTCGCGGAGGGGCATTACCACAATCTCGACACCATCGAGTTTTACGATCAAATTGGTTTCGAGGAAGCCTGGATTGGCTGCCACTACACCGTACCGCGCGAGCCCAATCCGGCGCCCGACCTGCTGGTCGCTCAGGCGCTGATCAGAACCAAGAATATCCGCGTCTCGCCGGGCGGCTATATGCTGCCTTACCATCATCCGGCAGAGCTTGCCCACCGCATCGCCTGGCTCGATCATATCTCGCAAGGGCGCTGTTACATCGGCATTGGCTCGGGCTCCATTCCGACCGATTGGGGGCTCTTCAATATCGATGGTTTCAGCGGCGAGAACCGCGAGATGACGGAAGAATCGCTGGATATCATGATCCGCCTTTGGCAGAGCGACAGCGCATTCGAATATGAAGGTAAATATTGGCGCGGCAAACGCCCGGCGGACGATCCCGGTGACCTCTACAAATTCCACATCAAGCCGTTTACCAAGCCCTATCCGCAACTGGCCATCGCCGGTTTCAGCGCCGGTTCACCGACATTGGAGCTCGCCGGGCGCAACGGCTACATCCCGCTCAGCCTCAGTTTCGGCAACAATTATCTGAGCGGTCATTGGCAGTCGGTCGAGAAAGGCGCGGCCGAGGCGGAGCGCGAGGCAGGGCGCGATATTTGGCGCATCGGCCGCGATGTCTACGTCGCCGACAGCGATGCCGAAGCGCGCGACAAGGTGCTGAACGGACAGATCGGTGACCAATACCGTAATTTTTGGCTACCGGTCCTGAAGCGCATTGGCATGCTCGATACTTGCAAACATCACCCGGACGTGGCGGATTCGGACGTCACGCTCGAATATATGATGGAGCATAATATGTGTATCGGCAGTCCGGCGACGGTCGAGCGCAAGATCGCCGACATCGTCGAATCTTCTGGCGGTTTCGGACAATTACTCGTCATCTCCTATGACCATCTCGACGATATGGTGGGCTGGCGCGAATCCAAAAGGCGGCTGGCGCAGGAGATTATCCCGAGTATTTCCCGCCTCGGCGCATAGAAAACTCAACTGGAAGAAAAGAGAGCAACATGATCAAACTACACACGCCAACTTCTATCGCTGCTCCCGCTTCGCGTTACAGTCACGGCGCCGAGGCCGGCCCCAATGCGCGCTGGCTGCATATTTCAGGCCAGGTCGGGACCAATGCGGATGGCACAATCGCTGAAGGTCTCGAAGCGCAACTTCACCGCGTCTGGCAAAACACCCTGGCTGTGCTGGAAGCAGCCGGCATGGGGGTCAAAGACATCGTCAAAGTGAACACGCTGCTGACGGATCGCGGCCATCTCACCGCGATGCGGGACATTCGCGATTCCTACCTCGGCAATCACCCTGCTGCTTCGACGTTGTTCATCGTTGCCGGCCTCGCTCATCCTGATTGGCTAATCGAGATGGAAACTATCGCCGCGCAAGAGGCATAGCCGGCGCCTACGCGCGATTTGGAAGGAGAGAGGCCGCCGGTTTTATCCGATGAAGAGAGCGCCTTGCGCACAAGAGTGACGAAGCGAACCTACGACGCGATGTCCTGGCCCTACCGCATGTCGACGAAGGCCGGCGCTTAAACGCCGCCATATGGGGTCAGATAAATCGCCGGGCGTTTTATGGCTTTCTTTCCTGAGCTCTGCTTTGAAGCAAATATTCGTCGCGTTTTTCTACCATGGCGACCGGTGGTCGCTGGGGCGAGGCGGCAACAACCATATTAAGATTGCTGGAATGTCGCGGAATACCTCGTTTTTCTTGTTAGCGATCGATTGACTTGTATTGACGACACGCGCCAAACTCATTCTCAAGATCAACGAGCTCCGGCCATATCAAATCAGCCGGGGACACATCGCAACGAGGGAGATCAACGCCATGAGAAAATTTTCGGCTAGATTATTCGCGCGATACGCTTTGCTCACTGTTCTCGGTGTAGCGATCGCGTGGGGCGTGACGCCTAAATCGGCATCGGCTAAAACCGCTGACGGCAAGTTCTTGGTCTATTACAGCATGAGTTATGTCGGCAACGCCTGGCAGACGGAGGCAAAAAATCTGATCACCGCGATGGCTCTTTTGCCGGAATACGCTGACCGGGTCGAGCTTCGTGTACAAGCCGCCGGCGCCAATGCAGCGCGCCAAATTCAACAGATGAACGCCATGATTCAAGCCGGCGCGGACGCGATCCTCGCTTTCCCGATTTCGCCGACCGCACTTAACGGCGTCATTAAGAATGCCTGCAAGAAGGGTGTGACCATCGTCGTGATCAACGGCGTCACTGAGCCTTGCGCCTATGTGGTAAAGGTTGATGGCGTGAAGCTTGGCGCTCAGCGCACCAAATTCGTCGTCGACGCAATGGGCGGCAAGGGCAACATCGTCGCCATTACCGGCGTCCCCGGCGTTTCCTACAGCGAAGAGCATCATCAGGGCGTCAAGGAAGAGATTGCTCGCAATCCGGGCGTCAACATGTTGGCTGAATTGGTCGGTTTTTGGAGCCACTCGGCGGCGCGCCTCAAAATGCGTGAATTGCTGGCCACCCATGGTTGGGACGAGATCGACGGCATCGTCGTGCAAACCGGCTGCTATACGGTTTCGCAGATGCAGGTCGAAGATGGCTGGTGGCCCGAGCACCCGATCATTCCGTGCGCCGGCGAATCGGCCAACGGCAACCGCCTGCAAATGTTGCCTGTCTCATCCGGCATCGAAGGCGCGCTCGGCAAAAAGGGCCAGTCCATCGGCTCGGGGCTGTGGGCCGTGGGATATACGTTCCGCGTGGCCATGCAGGTGCTCGACGGCGAGAAGGTGGATCATTTGATCTATTATACCGGCGTCGAAGTGACTGAGGCCAATGTGGCTCTGTGCGAAACCGGCTCGGCGGCAGAATTCGCGGCCGGCTGCAACACCATTCCCCCAGGCACGGTACCGCCTGATTACGCGATTGATTTCTGGTCACCGCAGGTGCCGGAAATGGGCTTCAAAGCGGCGATGCACGGTGTGCCCGACGCGTACGAATAGGCTCACCTCACGTTAGATGACACTGGCGGGCGGCCAAGGTTCGGCCGTCTGCCAGTCTCTTCGTGCGCCTCAAAACATGAATGAATCTTTGCCCGCAATTGAAGTCGAGGGCCTCTCCAAGCGCTTCGATGCGACGGTGGCGCTGGACGATGTCTCATTTTCCGTTCCCCAGGGCGAAGTTCGCGCCTTAATCGGTGAAAACGGCGCGGGAAAATCGACACTCGTTAAAATCTTAAGCGGCTTGATCCGCCAGGATTCCGGCAGCGTGAGCGTGTTCGGCAAAACCGCTGCCCTCGGCCGCCCGGCCCGGGCGCACCGCTTCGGCATTCACACTGCGTTCCAGGAAATGACCCTGGTCGACGATTTGACGGTCACGCAAAATATGCTGCTGCCCTACGAACCGGCGCCGATATTGGGCCAGATCGACCGCCGCAAGAGCCGGCAATTAGTGGCTCAACATTTTGCCGATTTGAATCTAGAGAACATCGATCCCGGCGCCTTGGTGAGCGAGCTCGACCTCTCGACGCGGCAAAAAATAGAAATTGCCAAGGCGGTATCGAGAAAGCCACGCGTCCTCCTCCTCGATGAGCCGACGTCGACGCTCTCGGTTTCCGACGTCGATTGGCTCGGCGGATTGATTGAAAAATTGAGCGGCGACGGCGTCACTTTGGTCTTTATTACCCACCGCATGGCCGAGGTGCGGCGCTTTTGCAGCGGCCTTACGGTCTTGCGCAACGGCCAGCATGCCGGATCGTTCGAGGTGAACGAGATTTCCGACGCTGAGGTGGTACGCCTGGTGATCGGCCGCTCGCTCGGCGCGATATATCCCGTCAAAGAGGATTACCGGCTGAGCGATGCGCAGGCGCCTGCGCTCGCCGGAAATTCTCTTTCCACCGGCAGGCATTTGGTTGACGCCTCCCTGCAATTATGGCCGGGAGAAGTTCTCGGTATCGCCGCCCTCCAAGGCATGGGGCAGCTCGAATTATTCGAAGCTCTGTTCGGCGTTAGGGGCCTTCGCGAAGGCAGCGTGGAGCTGGATGGCAAGGCCGTCACCCTGGCCACACCAGCCGACGCCGTGCGCGCCGGCATCGGCATCAGCATGGTGCCAGAGGACCGCAAAACAGAGGGCCTCTTTCTTACCCTTTCGGGTGCTGCCAATGTTTCCATTCCGGTCATCGAGAGGCTCGCCCAGTTCGGCTGGATCGTCAAAGAAGCGGAAGCGGCGGCAGTGGACGAGGTGCTTGCGCGCCTAAACGTTCATCCGCGCGCGCTTTACAAAAGCGTTTCATCGTTTAGCGGCGGCAATCAGCAGAAAATCGCCATCGCCAAATGGTTGCTGGCGCGCAGCAAGGTGCTGCTGATGTTCGATCCCACGCGCGGCGTCGATATCGGAACCAAGCACGAAATATATGTTCTCATCCGCGAATTGGCGAAAGAGGGCAACGCGATCTTGTTTTACTCGACGGAAATTCCCGAGCTGGTGAATGTGTGCGACCGGATTTTGGTGATGTATCGCGGCCGCGTGGTCAAAGAACTCCTTGGCGATGAACTTTCCGAGGAGAACATCATGACCTACGCACTGGGTAGCCAAGAGGCGGAACCGAGCGCGGCGGAACACAGAGCCACCCCAGGAGCGACAAGCCAGTGAGCAGCACCTCTATCCTCTCCTCCGTGCCGCTAACTTGGCGCCGCGGCCTGGCGCGCCAGCAGCGCTTGTTCGTCGCCGTCGGCGCCTTTATCGCTATTTTTGTTTATCTCGACTTCATCTCGCCGGGCCCGGTCAGCTATTTCGAAATCAGCTTCCTGTTTGCCAATGCAGGGCCGCTCGCGCTCGCGGCCATGGGACAGACCATTGTCTTCCTCATTCGCGGCTTTGATTTGTCATGCGGTGCGACCATGGCACTGGTGAATGTCATGATCGCGCTCTACACCCGCGATACGGCGCACAGCCAAATCCTGATGTGCGTGGCGGGCCTCGGCATGGGCGCTGCGGTCGGCGCCTTCAATGGCTTCTTCATCGCTTTCATGCGTCTCCAGCCGGTGGTGGTGACCCTGGCCACGATGTTCATCATCCTCGGCCTTAACCTGCTGATCATGCCTGATCCCGGCGGCATGGTCCCCTACGGCATCACTCAGATGCTGACGGGAGACCTAATTTACGAAGTCATTCCGGCGTCACTCGTGGTCCTCCTTATTGCGCTGCTCGTCTGGGCGCTGATCAAGCGATCGCGATTCGGCACTGCGCTCTACGCTGTCGGCAGCAACGAGGATGCCGCATTCTCAAACGGCATCTCCGTCACCCGGACAAAATTTTTCGGCTATGTTTTGGCCGGTGGGTTTTATGGCGCCGGCGGCGTGTTCCTGAGTGCACAAACCTTGTCCGGCGACCCGCTGGTCGGCAGCGGCCTGTTGTTGCTGATCTTCTCCGCGACCATCCTCGGCGGCACCCGCATCGGCGGCGGGCAAGGCGGCTGTGTCGGCACGGTGTTCGCTGCGCTGACCCTGATGCTGATCTCCAACGTGATGTTGGTGCTGAACATTTCTTCGCATTTCACGCCAATCGTAGAGGGTATTATTTTGCTACTGGCAGTGGCCGGGGCGACCCTGGGCAAGGATTCACCGCTCTCCGGGCATTGGCAAATTCTCAAGCTCAACATCACCGGTCTCAGTAATCGCACATTGCCGCAATTTCTCGATCGCCCCGAAGCCCAGCGAGGCAAATTGCGAACGACCTGGAAACCGCGCGTGAGCGACGAGCTGACCGGTTCGACGCTCCGTCAATGGCGCGTAAAAAACTGGGAGACCTTGCGTCTGATTATCCCGGCCTGGGTGCTTCTTTTGGTCGCTTACGTGCTGGTGCTCGTTTTGATCGGCGGCTCGGCCTGGAGCACGCATTATTTCAATTCACTGTTTACGCTAGCTTTATTCTTCGCCGTGCTTGGGCTGGGACAGGGTGCGGTGGTGATGACGGGCGGGCTCGATCTTTCAGTACCGCACACCATGGCTTTTACTGGAGTCATGCTGGCGGCATTGTCAAACGGCATGGACGGGCCGGCCTATTGGGCCATCCCGGTTGTGCTCGCCGTCGGCATCGGAATAGGCATCGTGAACGGGCTCGGCATCGTGCTTTTCGGTATGCCGGCGATCGTCGTCACCCTGGCAACCAACGGCGTCATGCAGGGCCTTGGGCTGCTCTACACCGGGGGCATTCCCACCGGTCGCTCGCCACCAGTTCTGGTCTGGCTGTTCACCGGTCGGTTTCTCGGGTTCGCGCCGTCGGTTTGGCTGCTGATTGTGTTTGTCGCGATTTCCATTATCGTCATACACCGAACCACCTTCGGGCGGCGTATCTTCGCCCTTGGCAATTCCTCGCGCGTCTCCCTGCTTTCGGGCGTGCGCGTCGACCGCACGACCATCGGCGTCTACGCCCTGAGCGGCTTTTGCTCAGCTCTGGCCGGCGTGATGATGACCGGGTTCAGCACCGTCTCGTTTCTCAATATGGGCCTGCCGTTCCTGCTTCCTTCGATCGCCGTCGTTCTTGTCGGCGGCACCTTGGCAACCGGCGGCCGCGGGCACTATGTCGGTATTCTGGGCGGCGCCTTGCTGCTGACGGCAGTGGCCACGCTGGTCACCGGCACTAATATACCGATTGCGTGGCGCGATATCGTGTTCGGTATCGTGGTGCTGGGCGCGGTGTTGACGCTCCGCGAGCGCGCACACTAAGTAGCGAACCGCCAAACGGGGGAGCATGGGTGAATGAATTTTGATGGGTTGCACGTCGTCGTCACGGGAGGTGCCGGCGCGCTTGGCTCCGCGGTAGTTGGACAATTAACGGAGGCCGGGGCGGTCTGCCATATACCGAGCCGAAGTGATCGAGAAAGCGACAACCCCCGCGTGGAATTTCATGGCGGCATAGATCTGACCGACGAAGATAGTGTGCAAGCGTTCTACGCCAGCCTGCCCGATATTTTCGCTTCCATCCATACCGCCGGCGGATTTGCCATGGCGCCGTTCAGCGAGACCTCCAAGAGCGACTTCCTGGAACAGATCAACATGAATGCCGTGACCTGCTTTCTATGTTGCCGGGAAGCGGCGGCAAAGATACGCGCCAGAAGCGTTGCCCCGGACGGCCCGGTGGGCGGACGCATCGTCAACGTGCTTGCCCGCCCGGCCTTGGAGCCACGATCCGGCGCCGGCATGATTGCGTACGCTGCGAGCAAGGCCGCAGTTGCGGTGCTGACTGAAAGCTTAGCCGAAGAACTGGCGGCTGAGAATATTTGGGTCAATGGCGTGGTGCCATCGATCATGGACACCCGGGTCAACCGTGAAGCGATGCCAGATGCCGATCATGCGAGTTGGCCGAAGGTCGCGGATATCGCCAACGCCATTGCGTTTCTGGCATCACCTGAAAACAACGTAACGCGTGGCGCTCTTCTCACCGTCTATGGCAACGGCGGATAATCAGTTCGGCGAATTTTCTGGCGGCGATTTGCCCAGCCGGGTGGCGATACGACCGGCAAAATCGATGGCAAACTGAATGAGACTCAGGAATATAAATGCCGCGATGACGGCGGCAAAAATTCCGAAGCTGGAGATGAACGTGCCGCGAATCTGTACTTGCACCTCCAACCACACCCAATAGGAAGCATAGCCAAACGCTGCTGTCGCGACGATGCCAAGCGCCATCCAGGCGATGCGCGGCATCGTCAAAACACCTTCGCTTGCGCTAGGTCGACTTTGAAAATAAGGAGATCGTCCAAGCGTTCCACCTCGCCTTCGAGTTCCACCAGCACGGCGGTCAGATCACGAAAACGATCGGGCAGCGGTCCGCCGTCCGGATCGGCCATGAGAAAAAATTCTGTCCCCTCGACCGAACCGGTGCTCACGAATACCGGCGGCGCACCGGACGTAATGCAAAGATTGGCGCATGCTTTGTGGGCCAGCCCATCGCCGGGCGACATGGCGCCCGTATAGCACTTGCCGTCGCAAATTTCTCCGACCAGCCGCCAGCGGCCAAGCGACACCGGCGGCGCCGGCACAAATGCGATAATCTCTTTGCCTTCCTCCTGCACAGGCGCTTTGAGGGCTATCTTGCCCTGTATCTGGAGCATGTCGATCGATCCACGTTTGAACCAGAACCCGCCGGCATCGACAGGCTTGCCCAAGAGTTTGGCATATTTGCCCTCGATGCCGCGCTTGCCGGGTACGGTCAGCATGACGGTGCGCGCCTTCGGGTTCATATCGTCAGGCCGAAGGCGAAGAATCGGGTAGGGCTTGGCGACCAAAATACCGCTCGCCTTTTGGTATCCGTCTTTCCAGGCGAAGTTTCCATCACCAGGATCGTTGACGCTGCTGCCTAAGCTAAAACCTATACCGCTCAAACCGCCGATGGCAAGAAATGCGATGCACAGAAGAAATAGCGCGAGCGGCCGCGGGATCGAATTGAGCCAGCCGACAAAAAATACGGATTCGCGTTTCGCCATGTTTAAGCCTTCGCGTATTGCAGCGGCTCGACGGGCGTGCCCGGCGCATTGGGCCTCGGGTCGAGCAGGATTTGATCGCCTACGAGTTTTAGCTGGTAGGTGGCAATTTTTTCGGTGAAGGGCGGCGGCGCACAACCGTCTTCGGGGCGGTACTGAAACCCGTGCCAGGGGCAGGTAATGCAGCCAAAGAGAATGCGCCCTTCACCAAGCGGCCCGTTCTGGTGGGCGCAAACATTCGCCACCGCCGAAAGCTTGCCGTCATAACGAAATATGGCAACCCGCTCGCCACCTTCGACGGCAACAATGATTGCCCGGTCTTCGGGAATGCTTTCCGCCCGGCCGACCACGATCCAAGGCGCCTCCTCGGCAGGCTCGGGATAATCTTGATCTTTTGATCTCTCGATACGGCCTGCGACAAAGTGAAGTGCGGCGACGCTGACCGCGCCAATTGCGACGATGACCGCGAAGAGCGGATTTTGCGCAGATTGGAGGTAGCCGAGCGCAACATGCAGAACCACTGCCACATAGGCGAGATAGACCGACATGTGGATCGCCTTCCACATCGGCGGCGTGAGAAAACTGAGCCAAAAATCGTGGCTCGTCACTGCCATGACGAGCAGGACAAACAATGCGAAAATGCCAAAACTTTCGAACGGGAAACCGAGGATCTGGCCGTAGCTCGTATTACTCGCCAGCACCGCGGCATATTTGTTGAGCGGGCTGAACGAAAAATAAATGCTCACCATGTGGCTGGCATGGGTAAACGCCAAAGCGCAGGTCAAGACGCCGAAATGGCGGCGATTATACAGCAGCGGCAAAAAGCGCGGATCGAGCCGCGCCAGCGGGCCGATGCATAGAATGATCGTCAACAAGAGGAAGGTGCAGGTGCCGAACGCTTGGCCGCGAAGGATGGCGCCGCTAAACGGCCGGGTCACATCCTGAAAAGACGGCGCGATTTTCAGAAAAAGCAGGATGTATCCGGCAACGGCGCAGAGCAGAACAAGATCGTAAATTATCTTGTTTCGGTTCCAGCCGACAGGGTGATAGCGCACGCTCATTTTTCACTCGCCTCGGCCATCGGTTCGATCTTCACCGCCGCTTGTTCAGTGGGTCCGACCTGGCGGATCGCAAACGCCGCGATCAGGATAGCCGGCAACGCCAGGGCAAGAATCACCCACATGCGGGCGTGCGCATTACGGTGTCGGCGTTGCATCTTTATGCTTTCCGGATTTGCTGCGTTCAAGGGAATACCAGCGCAGCAAAACCAATGGCCACAGCACGATAAGCCCGGGAATGAGCAGGGGGCGAAAAGCGTATGACCGCTCTGCCGACGGGTCGATTCGCTCAATGCCGAACAGGAGAAACGCGGTTGCGACGCCAAGGCCGATCCAACCCCAGATCACGACGATATCGATTAGCGTACGTGCGGTTTCCATTGATCCCCCAAAACCCGCGATTCACGTCTTGCCCTGCTGCTCGGCAACAAACTTAACGCATTCAAGTCATCAGACAATCATAGACTGATGATTGTTTCAAAATCCAGTTCGGCTTTGGGCTTTCAATACACAATTATCGAGCTTCTCAATTCGCAAAATGAGAAGCCGGTACGGCGATAAATTCACCGTCCTGTTGCCAACTCAGCTCGATGGCCCAGCTTCCTTTGCGCTCATAATAGACGATGGCGATCGGCACCCAGCCAGCTTCACGCGCCGTAAACGACACGGCATCTGAGGTCCGGTCTGGATGGGGCTCCGGGTCCTCATGCAACGTGATACCGCCAATGGTGAGCTGCACACCGTCGTTTGAGCGAATTTTGAACCGATACGTGCCAGGGCTGGGAAAATTGATATAGCCAGTGATCATCGCCGCGACGAGGTTTTTGTGTTTCTGGTTGAGCACCGGTTTGCCCGAACCACCGCGAAAATCGACGTTGGGCAGGGGTTCGCCTGACGCCGATTCGTTAAATCTGGCAAATTCGATGACGTCGTCAATATGGCGGAAATCGTTGTAGAAATATTCGATCGACAGGCCCGCCTGCATGCCTTCGCCGCGCATCGGTGCATCCGCCGCGAAGCTGCTTCCTGCGACCAGCGCCATGGCGATGCCTACGAAGATGCCCGCAATGCCTTTCAAAGCGATCATGGCTAGATTCCTTTTTTAATAACTGTGTGCACTACCGGCCATTTCAATTCAGGCCGGTTTTACTATCCCCCCGCGACCACTGGCAATTCGATGTGAGACGGCCGGACTGAATCGTGGAACACAGTTTGGCTCGCTGTCACCATCACGTCATCCTCACCGAACGGCTTGCCGTTGTTTGGATTGCGGTCGAAATGTGGGAAGTTGCTGCTCGACACTTCCATTCGGACGCGGTGCCCGGCAGCAAAACGGTGGCACGCAACCCCGGCGGCAATGGTGAATTCGTATATTGCGTTGGGTACCAGCATCACTTCACGCTCAAGCGATTCACGGTAACGGGCGCGGATGATGCCTTCGGTGATGTTGATGGCCGTGCCATCGGGCGCCACATCGCAAAGTTTGACAGTAAAGTCGGTGTCCACTGCCGAGCTGGCGGCGTGCAACACCGCGTTCACTTTACCGGCAATGAAGAGCGGCGCCTCAAGCGGCGCCGAACTGTAGACCAGAACGTCGTTGCGGTACTCGACCTGGCGCTGATCTTCTGGGCCCATCGGCGCGCGGTCGGGCAGGCAACAGGAATGGCCGCCCAGGCTCTCGACCGGCCCCTCTGGGCCGTAGATAAAGAAATCGGCGCCTTCTTCGCCGGGTGCCTGTCGCGACAACGACCCGTCACCCGACAATGAGTTGGCTCGCCCGCCGCTATGCAGATACCAAGGCTCTGCCGAGGTCCCGGCCAATGGCCACGCATCATAATCTCGCCATTCATTGGCGCCAGTCACAAAAATGCGCACCATGGGAAGAGCGTCGAGTTTGCTGCGATCTCCTTTGAGCTGGGCGTCGAACCAGGCGATTTGATAGTCGTCGACGAAATTGCGTGCCTCCCATCCATAATCGATAGCACCCACTTGCTGTGTCCAAGGAATGTGGTACCACGGCCCAACCAGCAAGCGATGCTCCGCCCGCGCTGCTGTCGAAAGAGTCTCGTAGCTCTCCATCGTCTTGGCGATGAAAGTGTCATACCAGCCGCTGATATGGAGGCAGGGGATATCGATGCTGTCCAGGCGCGACGGCAAATGCCATTCCTGCCAATACTCATCCTGCGCAGGGTGAGCCAAATAATCGGCAATAAATGGCAGCGAATCGGGCGTCGTAAAGAACGGGGTGTCCTTCAGGGGCGTTCCCGGATGCCACTTGCCTGATAGTTGGTCCGCCGGCACGACTTGAGCCAGTGCTTCGGAATCGCCTTTGCGGATCGCTGCGTCTGCGGCAATCACCACAGCCCACTGCGCCAACGTCGCTAGCGCTAAGGCGCCGCCACGATAAACAAATCCATCATGCAGGCCGGACGGATAAAACGCCGGAATTGCCGTTGTCAACGCCGGCGGCCGCAGATGGGCGGCAAGCAATTGGTTGATGCCGGGAATTGAGAAGCCGTAGCTCCCCACCTTGCCGTCGCACCACGGTTGCGCGGCGCACCATTCGATGGTGTCAAAGCCGTCTTCGCCATCAAGGCGGAGGGGATAAAATTCGCCCTCCGAAGCGTAGCGCCCGCGCGAATCCTGCACCAGAACGGCGTAGCCGTGGCGCGCATACCAGGCAGGATGAGCATAGACGTATGTTTGTGCGGCATCCTTGTTATAGGGAATGCGCAACACCAGCGTCGGCACAGGCCCACCTTCCGCCGGGCGAAAAATATTTGCCCGAAGGGTCACGCCGTCGCGCATGGTAATAGCGACGTTCATCTCGGCGCGGATGCCGGCAGCCTCGAAAGCATTTTCTGACATGTGGATTATTCTCCAGGGTTTCGCAGCAATGAACGGACGTCTGTTTCTTATTCTAACCAAAGCGCCCGAAATGATGATCACGCATTCGGCCTGCGAAGACGAATAATATTAAACATTCGATGTTCGGCGTGCGTTGACCAATTACACGAATTTTTTGGGTATATTCGCCGTCCCCAAGCAATCCGTGCGCTGTTCGGCGTCGATCCAGGGGCGTCGCGTCACTTCCCTGACCACAGACGGCCGAATCCGGATGTGATCATCTGCGATCTGCACTTGGACAAGATGGTTGGTATGGTGTTTTGCACCTGACTGCGTCGTCGTGAGTAGGCGGCTGTGCGCCGGATATCGGTTGTGATTCTGATCGGCGAGCGCGAAGAAACGCCGCTTACGATCGGTTGAAACCCGATCCTTTGCCAGCACCGTCACACCGACCAAACGCGCCTTTGGCTGGACAGGAATGATTTCACCACCCTATAGTGCGCCCGTAACGCGCTCTGAGAGGGCGCAATCGCGATAAACTGATAGAAGGCAAAATGGCCAAAGAAGAACTGCTAGAATTTTCGGGCACGGTCACGGAGAAGCTGCCTGACACGATGTTCCGGGTGAAACTCGAGAACGATCACGAAATCATCGCACGCCCCGCCGGCAAGATGCGCAAATTCCGCATCCGCGTTCTGGTCGGCGATAAGGTCGATGTCGAAATGACGCCCTATGATTTGACCAAGGGCCGGATCACTTTCCGCCACAAATAGCGCCGATCTCGAAACGCCCACTATTCCCGCGCGGCGCCCTCGGGGCCGTAAACGCGCAACGATTGCGCCACCATGATGCGGTAGTCGGCGAAGAGTTCGCTTTTCCCCAGGGCCTGTGCCGCGGCATGGCCATCATGGCCGCGCCACGCCACGACGGCAGCCTCATCGCGCCAGTAGGATATCGAGACGAACTTACCGGGCGTGGCCAGGCTCTCGAAACGTTCGATGGATATGAATCCGTCCTGTTTCTCAAGTTCCGGCCGGAGTTCGGCGGCTAGATCGAAATAGCGCGGAGCTCCAGCTTTAGTCGGCTGGACTTCAAAAATTACGACGATCATTTTATCCTCCCTAGCCCAGTAGGCTTTGGCACCGGACCACTGACCGAATGGCCCGGCGTTAAAAAGCGCCGGTCGCGCGCCGAAAATTGCGCAAGCTCAGCCCGGCATTGAAGGCGACCGAGGCCAAAATGAGACCGGCGCCGATAAGGACGAGCCGGGTCGGCACCTCGTCAAAACCGAGCCACACCCAAATCGGCGCGAACACGGCATCGATCAGCACCACAAAAATCAGCGTTGGCGCTGGGAGAAAGCGCGCGGCGTAAAAATATAGTGTGAGCGGCAGCGCGAGTTGCAGCACACCAAAGGCGGCCATCATGGCGATATCATGACCGCCGGCCTGCAGCGGAAGCGCCAGAGGCAGCGCGGCAAATCCGGCCACCAACGCCGCCACAAAAACGGCCGGCTCCATCTGCACATCGCGGAATTTGCGCGCCACCAGTGTTTGCAGGGCGATCGAGGCGGCAACGGAAAAAGCCAGCAGATTTCCGTACAGGCCACCCAACCCCGCCGCGCCGGAGAACATGACACCGATGCCGCACAATCCTCCGATCATGGCGAGCCAAGTATGTGCGGCGACCCGTTCGCCAAGGAACGGGCGGGCGAGCAACGCCACGATAAGGGTCGACGTGGTCATGATCGCCGTGACGTTGGCCACCAGAGTCATCTGCATGGCCATCACAAAGGCGATGATCGCCCAGCCGGTAATCAACCCGATGATCAGGCTCGGCAGTGCCGATGCGCGCAGGGAGGCCAGCGTGCGGCCGCGCTCGCGGGCGACAAAGATGAGAGCGACCGCGATGGCGGCAAAAAAACAGCGCAGGGCGATGATTTCCCAACGGTCGATGGAAACCGAGCGCACGAAAAAACCGCCGCTGGAGAAACATAATCCGGCGCAGACCGCAAACAACACGCCGATGACGGGGCGGGAAATCAACCGCCCACCCGCCTCACGGCCAGAATTATGACGCGCCTCACTCAGTCATATAGGCGTTGGCGGCGCGCAGCACCGTGGCGTCGTCCATCCAACGGCCAGTCAGCATCAGGCCAACCGGGAGGCCCGACACGCCCTGGCACGGCACGCTGATAGAAGGGTGCCCGGTCAGGTTAATCGGCGCCGTGTTCTGCACCATGTTGAGCGCATTGCTGACATAGGACATGCGATCCTCCTCCACCGAGGGCAGCGTGTGATGCGCTTGCTGCGGCGTGGTCGGCATTAAGAGGATGTCATGCGTCGCCAACACCTTGTCATATTCGCTCGACAGCACCCGCGCCATGTTCTGCGCCCGCGCATAAAAGGCGCCTTGATATTGCTCGCGCATATAGTGACCGACGAGAATGCCCATCTTGGCGGTGGGCGAAAAATCGCCGCCATTGGTTTGAATGGCGCGCGACAGGTGGGTTATGAAGCGCGGGTTGTAGAGACCTTTGGTCTGATAAACCACGCCGCCTCGATAGAGATTATCGGTCGCGCCTTCGATGGCGACGGCGTTCCAAATCGGCAGGCCGCGGCGGTGATAGGGGATCGAAACGCTTTCCACCTCAGCGCCGAGCGCGGCCAGCCGCTTCGCCGCTTCACGCACGGCGATGTCGACCTCGCGCGTTGACACACCCTCATGGCCGAAGCCTTCCTCGACGACGGCCACTTTGAGGCCCTTGGCGCCGCCGCCAAGGGCGGCCATGTAATCCTGTGTCTCGACCGTAGTCGGCTGGCGCGGATCGATGCAGGTGTCATCGGCACCGGCCAACACGGACAGCATCAGCGCCGTATCGGCAACGTCCTTGGTCATCGGACCGATATGATCAATGGAAAGATCGAAGCCGACGATGCCGGTATAGGGAATAAGACCATGACTTGGCTTGAGCCCAACAATGCCGGACCAGGCGGCGGGAATGCGGATCGAGCCGCCCTGATCGCCGCCGAGCGTGAGATCAACCCGGTTTTCTGCGATGGCGATCGCCGAGCCGCACGAAGAGCCGCCCGGATGATGATTGGGATTGACCGGGTTGTGGGTCGGGCCATAAGCACTGGTATGGCCGGTCCCGGCAAAGCCGAAATCGTCGGTGTTGAGAATATGAGTGATGTGGCCGCCGGCTTCGAGAAGACGCTTCACCACGGTGGCATCGCCGTCAGGCGTATAATCATAGAGCAGACGTGAGGCGCAGGTCATGGGGATGCCAGCAACGCTGATGGTGTCCTTGAGGCCAATAGTTTTGCCTGAAAGTGCACCGCCGCCAGAGTTAATGGCCTTCACACTGCACAGACGGACGACGCCGTTCAAGGGATCGTCTTCAGGCTCAGGCCGGGCGCCGACTTGGCGGATCGCCTCGGTAAGCGGGCGCACCGGATCGGGAATTTGATCCAGCACGTCATAGGATTCCATCACGCCGCACACCACATCGTAATAGCTTTCAAGTTCGGCTTCGGTCAGCTGCAAATGGTGGCGTTCGCTGATGTCCTTCAGGTTTTCCTTTGACGGGCGCCTTAATGTCATCTTTTTCGTCTCCTTTTGAGCGATTACGGCGTTAAGACCATCTTGCCAAAGAAATTTCGATTGGCCGTCAATTCCGCTGCTTCGCTGGCTTTCTCTAACGGCATGGTGGCGTGGATCGCCGGCGTGAGCTTACCTTCCGCGAGCAGGCTCAGCACCTCTGCGGTTTCAAACAGGCTGGCAAGCGCACTCCCCTGAAAGCGGACATGCTTGCGGAACAGGCTGATCACATCCACTTCCACGGTTTCTCCCGCATGGCAACCGCAGGTGATGACAGAGCCTGCCTTGGCCACTGCCGCCAAACTCTTTTGCAAGACGTCGCCGCCGACCGATTCGATCACCAAATCCGGTCCCTTGCCACCGGTCAGACGGATCGCCTCTTCGGCCAAATCCTGAGTAGTATAATTAATCAGGCCAGTCGCACCCATTTCCTTGGCACGCGCCAATTTTTCGTCTGAGCCCGCGGAGGCGATGATGTTGGCACCATGCAGCTTGGCGATCTGGATGGCAGAGCTGCCGACACCGCTACCGGCAGCATTGATCAATACATCTTGTCCCGCATGGATATTGCCGAGAGTTACCGCCATATGCCAGGCGGTTGCAAAGCAAAGATGGCCAGCAGCTGCGGTTACAAAATCAAGCGCATCCGGCATAGCGACAAGCTGATTCTCTTTGGCGCAGGTATATTCAGCGTAGGTGCCCCACATGAAGAGGCCGAGTGCGCCGTTGGGCTTTTCGCAGAGATTCTCCATGCCAGTGCGGCAAAGACGACAAGTGCCGCAAGAAGCGATAATAGAAATACTGACCCGGTCGCCGACCTTCACGCTGGTGACGCCGGGGCCGATTTCGGCCACTTCGCCGGCGCCTTCGATGCCCGGGACATGCGGCACCGGTGTGGGAAAGCCGGCAATTCCCTCGCGAATGTCGTGATCCAGATGATTGACTCCGGCGGCGCGGATCCGCACCAACACTTCGCCCGCTCCAGGGGACGGCGTATCGACTTCTTCATAGAGCAGCTTGTCGGGGCCGCCGGTTTCGCGAATGATGACTGCCTTCACTTCGTTCTCCCCAAACATCTTTTTTTTAAAGCGATGCCATCATAGCCATTCCGTCGTGTGCCGCCAGTCACGGCGTTGTGCACATCATTTGGCGGCGCTGGATTTTTTGCTATGGTCCGGCGCGAATTCGCAAAGGGAGCCAAAATTTATGTTGCGTGCAGCCGCTATCGGCCTCGGCTGGTGGGCCGACGAACTGACAAAGGCCATCCAGGACATGTCAGGTAAAATCCGCGTCACCGCATGTTATTCGCGCGCGGCGGAAACTCGCGCGGATTTTTGCCGGCGCTACGGCGCGGCGGCCTATGATTCCTATGCCGCCGTCCTCGGCGATAGCGAGATCGATGCCGTTCTGTTGTGCACACCACATTCCCTCCACGCTGAGCAGGTCGAACAAGCGGCGCGGGCGGGCAAGCATGTGTTTGTGGAAAAGCCGTTTACCCTCACCGAAGAAAGCGGGCGTGCCGCCGCGAAAGTTTGCAGCGATGCTGGCCGGGTACTCGCGGTCGGCCAAAATCGCCGCTTCGCCGCCGCCACCCAGGAGGTGAAACGCATGCTCGAGGCCGGCGAATTCGGCACGCCGCTTCATTGCGAAGCTAATTTCTCCAGTTCCAGGCCGCTCGGATACAGCCCGGATGGCTGGCGCGCCAGCCGAACCGAAAGCCCGGGCGGCGGCATCGCCGGAATGGGGGTGCACATGATCGATGCCATGACGCATTTTCTCGGCCGCATCACGCGCGTGCAGGCTCAGGCCAAACGTCTGGCTGTCACGGTCGATATCGACGACACCACATCAGCTCTGTTCGAATTCGAATCTGGCGCCACCGGCTATCTCGGCACCCTCAACGCCTGCCCGCAAACTGTATTTTTCAATATCTACGGCACCGGGGCCAATGCCTTCGCCGCGCCGGACGCCAACCGCTTAACGCTCCACCGAGCAAATGAACAGCCGGCTGACGTGACCCTGACGCCGGTCGATACCCTGTTGGCTGAGCTCGAAGAATTCGCCGATGCCTGCGCCGGCCACGCAGCGTTCCGCGTGCGTCCAGAGGAGGCAATCCATACGGTGGCCGTTATGCAGGCAATGGTCGCCTCTGCCGAACGTGGCGAGGCGGTGACCCTCAACGGCACATCATGACGACACTGCCAAGGCGCCTCAGCGGCGACAAATGAATGCTCCTTAGGATAGTTATCATCCTCGGCGGCATGGCGATCATTAGTTCCATGGTCTATGACCGCTTCACCGGCAAACGGACAACGCGTAGGATCCTCTGGCCTTTGGCGGGCGGTGTTGCCGCGATCTTTATCGCCATCGCCGTGCGCAGCTTCCTAGACTAGGGCCGCTTGAACCGCGCTCGCCCAATACTAGATTGCAATATCATGATTGAACAATCCGCACACCGACTCCCCGTCGCCGCCACCGTTTCCGCCGCCATCTTTCTTGTCCTTCTGTTATTCGCATCAGGCCCGGCACGGGCGGACATGAATACCGGCATGGCGGCGCTTGAAGCGGGCGATTTCAGCGAAGCCTATGCCCATCTTCTACCGGAAGCACAGGCGGGAAACGCGACGGCGCAATTTGAAACCGGGACAATGCTAGATACCGGGCTGGGAACTGAAATCGACGCCACCGCGGCCGCCAAATGGTTCCGCGCCGCAGCCG
Organism: Pseudomonadota bacterium; assembly: GCA_027624955.1. NCBI lineage: Bacteria > Pseudomonadati > Pseudomonadota > Pseudomonadota bacterium. The sequence continues at coordinate 23,463 of JAQBTG010000005.1, read as the reverse complement.
AGCAGGGCCATATGGACGCACAGCATCGCATTGCCACCTTTTTCGAGGAGGGCAAGGGGGGGCCTCAGGATTTGGCGCAAGCCGCCCACTGGTACGGCCGTTCGGCAGCGCAAGGAAATGCCAAAGCGGCGCGCAATCTTGGCAATCTGTATCTCGAAGGCAATGGTGTGCCGCGCGACTTCGCGCGCGCGGCGGAGCTGTTTCGCAGCGCCGCGGACTGGGGCAACTCCAAAGCGTACAAGAATCTGGGCTACATGTATTATTTCGGCACCGGCGTTGTGAAGAATGTGCAGCACGCCGCTGAATTATTCCGTCTCGGCGCCGAAGACGATGAAGCCAAGTCCGAATTTGCGCTCGGCTTCCTGCATTATCACGGCGATACAGTCGAAAAGGACTTGGCCCTGGCCTACAGATTGTTCCGCCGCGCCGCCGCGAAGGGCCATGCCGACGGTCAGATCTTTCTCGGCCGCATGTTAGCCGAAGGCGTGAGCGTGGAACGCGATGTGGCTGAAGCGTGGTTTTGGTTTACCCTGGCCGAAGCGCAGAAGCCAAGCTTGGCCGCCTATTATTTCAGCAAGTTTGGCGGTGCGCTCAAGACAACGCAAAAGGACGCAGCGCGTCTCAGGGCTCGGCTTTGGGTGCCGAAAAGCTGACACTCCTTGCGGCCACGCAGGAGACCGCCCTAGTCGACCGTCTCGCCGAGCTCTAGCAATTTCTTGCGGATCGCTTCGTTGTCCGGCGCCATGTCATGGGCGCGGTGAAAATCTTCAAGGGCGCGGGCAAGCTGGCCACTCGCCTCCAGCGTCAGGCCACGGTGGAAGAACATTTTTTGGTTTACGGTGCCGAGTTCAATCGCGGCATCAAAATCTGCGAGCGCGCGCGCCCAGTTCTCCAATTTTCGGAAGGCGCTGGCGCGTGTGGCAAGCGCGATGCCGACCAAGGTGTCGTTGATCGCACCGCTGTCGATCGCGGTGGTCAAATCATCGGCGGCAGGCTGGTACTGCTCCAGATGATAGAGCGCCTGCGCGCGGCTGATACGCATGGCGGCGTTGGTCTCTGGCAGCAATTCATTAGAATTGATCGCCGTGCTCAAATGCACAACCGCAGCGGTGAAATCCCCATTGCGCAGAGCGAGCGAGCCCTGATTCATTTCATCCAAGCTGTCCGCCATGACAGGCAAGGCCGCAAGCAAGAAAATTAGAACAGCGGCTAAGAATTTCACACCCTGGCCCATCACGTTTGCAGTGGGATGAGAAAATCACGCAGCGCGTCGAGCGTGGCATCCGGGTCTTCTTCCAACATGATATGGCCGAGACCGGGAAACACGATATGCGATGCATCTGGAATCACCGCTGCCATGGCCCGGCCCGCCTTGGCCGGTGTCATCAAATCTTTCTCGCCGATCACCACCAGCGTGGGGCAGGCAACCGCTGCGGCGGCGGCGCTGCCGTCATAGGCATTGGTCGCGGCGAGATCAGCATGCAACACACCTTTGGCGGCACGCTCCATAATGCGCAATCCGCCGCGCATCATCCATAGACCCGGCATGCGGTGCACACCTAGTTGGGCGCGCCGGCCATAGCCCCACACGTTCAGCAAATCAAAGGCCAAATGATCGTCCGCCGCCGCCGGGTCAAGGAGCGCTGAATTAACCGGAATGGCGAGTGCGCCGCCCAAGATCGCCAGCGCCCGCACGCGCGTGCCGTGTCGACCTGCACAATCGAGCGCCACCTGCCCGCCCATGCTGTGGCCGACCAGCGCCGCTCGTGCGACGCCCACAGCATCCAGCACCCGGGTCACCCAATCGGCCATCGCCTCAATGGATTTGAGTGGCGTTCCAGCTGAGCGGCCATGTCCGGGGAGATCGGCGGCGAGAACATTGCTGCCATGCCAGGCAAAATATCGCGCCTGCAATTTCCACACGGTGCGATCAAATGACGCGCCGTGAATGAATAGCGTGGTCGGCAATGCCGGATCGAAATCCTTGCCGCCGGTCGCACAAAATACGTTCACACCATCGACTTGGAGTTCCATCCTTTAGGCCCTCTGTGACGCTTTGAGAGCGCGCACGAGATCATCGGTCAAATCTTCCGGATCCTCGAGGCCGATCGAGAGTCGCACCATGTCCTCGCCGACGCCGGCTTGCTCGAGCGCCTGGGCGTCCATCTGTTGGTGGGTGGTGCTGGCCGGGTGAATCACCAGGCTCTTTGCGTCGCCGACATTGGCGAGATGGGAAAATAATTCGACGGCATCGATAAATTTCCGACCGGCTTCGCGCCCGCCCTTGATGCCGAATGTAAAAATCGATCCGCAGCCATTCGGTAACAGCAGCGCCGCCAAATCGTGATCGGGATGGGAAGACAATTCGGGATAGCTGACCCAGTTTACAGCTTCGTGACCCTGGAGGAAGGCGACGATCAGCCGGGCGTTCTCGACATGTCGTTTCACGCGCATCGGAAGTGTTTCCACGCCTTGCAGAATGTAAAAAGCGTTACCCGGGCTCATGCAGGCGCCAAAATCCCGCAAGCCCTCTGCGCGGGCCCGCATAATAAATGCGCCGGGGCCAAACTCTTCGGCGAAATCGAGACCGTGATAGCCCTCATAAGGCTCGGTGAGGGTGGGAAATTTTCCTGACGCCTCCCAATCGAAGGTACCGCTATCGACGATCACGCCACCGATGGCGACGCCATGTCCGCCGAGAAATTTGGTCGCAGAATGCATGATGATGTCAGCGCCATGCTCGAAGGGTCGAAACAGATAAGGTGTCGCGAAAGTATTATCGATCATCAGCGGCAGGCCGTTCTGATGGGCGATCTCAGCGATGCGCGGCATATCCATCACTTCGAGACCTGGATTGCCCAATGTCTCACCGAACAGCAGCCGCGTATTCGGCCGGATGGCGGCAGCAAAAGCGTTTGGGTCGCGCGCATCGACGAAGCTGGTCTCAATGCCAAAGCGCGGCAGTGTATGGGCAAAGAGATTGTGGCTACCGCCATAGATCGAGGCCGAGGAAACGATGTGCGAGCCGGCGCCCATCAACGTCGCTACCGCCAAATGCAGCGCAGCCTGACCGCTCGCCGTGCATACCCCGCCGACACCGCCTTCAAGCGCCGAGATGCGCTCCTCCAAGACCGCCACCGTGGGGTTGGAGATACGCGAATAGATATGCCCAGCACGTTCCAGGTTAAACAGCGACGCCGCGTGCTCGGTGTCTTCAAAGACAAATGAGGTGGTTTGATATATCGGTACGGCGCGCGCGCCGGTCACTGGATCGGGCCGTTGCCCGGCATGCAGGCTGAGCGTATCGGGCCTAAGGTATTTCGGATCTGCTGCCATGGCGGGAAGCCCCTTGCGGCGTATGCTGGTTTCCGGCGGTATCCTAAGCGGGCGCGGCGGTTTGTCCAGGCAAGTTGCGGCAATTGCGGAAAACTGTTTGGGGCCGCGCCAGCAAGGCGTAAGATCACCGCCAAAGGTTTAAAAATTTGGGAGACGTGTCGATGCTCAAGATCACCGGCTATTCGGATCGCGTCAGCGCGCGTCCCGGCGAGACAATCAAATTCATGGTCAATTGCGAACTTGGCGATTACCGCGCCGATATCGTCAAATTGATCTGCGGCGACAGCTCGCCGGACGGGCCAGATTTCAAAGAAAAGCTGATCAAAACGCCGGCGAACAAGCGTTACAAAGGACGCCCACAAAGCATTCATATGGGCTCTTACGCCGTTGTCGAAAACAATCCGACGCTCGAAAATCTGGCGAGCTTTACTGTCCAAGCAATGATCTGGCCGACCACGCCGGACAAAGGAATGCAGGGCATTCTCGGTAAATGGAACCCGCGCGGCAAGAGCGGTTTTGCCCTGGTGATTGCTGAGGATGGTTCTCTCGGCCTGACGCTAGGCAACGGCAAGGGACGATCAGAAACCGTTTCGCTCGGAAAGCCGATGCTGGCGCGCCATTGGTATCTGGTGGCGGCGAGTTGGGACGCTGAGAAGAAAGAGGTGCACCTCTATCAAGAGCCACTACGCGACTATGTCGGTGTGACCCATGGCGGCACAGCGCGCAAGAAAGTGAAACTCAGCAAGATGGCGGGCAACCGCGCGCCCCTGACTATGGCTGCCCTGTTCGAACGCAGTACGGGCGGCCGCACATTTTGTGGCAACTTCTACAACGGCAAGATCGACGGGCCGAAGCTGACCGGCCGAGTGCTGAAGCGGACCGAAATCGAGGCCCTAAGAGGCAATAACGTGCCGCTCTCCTTGGCGCCCTCTGTGCTTGCCGCTTGGGATTTTTCACGCGACATCCCTTCGATCAAAATCAGCGATGTCAGCAGCCGCCAAATGCATGGTGAGATTGTCAATTTGCCGGCGCGCGGGATGACAGGCGCCAATTGGACGGGCGCGGAGCTGTGCTGGCGCCACGAGGAAAGCGAATATGGCGCAATGCATTTTCACGATGACGATCTGTACGACGCCTGCTGGGACGTGGATTTCGAATTCACTGTGCCCAAAGGCCTGAAAAGCGGCATCTACGCCGCGCGCCTCCGGGCCGCCGATGCGGAAGAATATATTCCCTTTGCCGTCAGGCCTGAGCGTGGCGGCGAAGCGAAGATCGCGTTCATCCTGCCGACTATTCACTATATGGCCTACGCCAACGAGCACATGGCCTTCAACGGCCCGATCGCCGAAATGTTGACCGGACAGGTCTCGGTCATGAACGACACACATCTGTTTCTCAATGAGCATCGGGAGTATGGCGCCTCGCTCTACGACACCCATTCTGACGGCTCGGGCGTGTGTTATTCCTCACGTCTCAGGCCCATTCTGAACATGCGGCCGAAATATCAGACGCAATGGTCCTGCTTCGGCAAGACGGATACCAATTTGCGCGAATTCAATCTTGACCTCTATTTCATCGATTGGATGGAGCGCTTTGGTTTCGACTATGACGTGGTGACGGACGAAGATATCCATTATGAGGGTATCGACGCGATCGAACCCTATAATGTGATTCTCACCGGCGGCCATCCCGAATATTACTCCAAGCAGATGCGTGATTCGGTGTTCGACTTCACGCAGAAGGGCGGGCGGCTGATGTATATGGGGGGCAACGGTTTTTACTGGCGCGTGGCGCTACATGGCGAAGTGCCGGGCGTGATCGAGGTTCGCCGCTGCGAAGCGGCGATCAAAGCATGGGGCGCCGAAACCGGTGAATATTATCACAGCTTTACCGGTGAACATGGCGGCCTCTGGCGCCATCAGGGCGAAACCGAGCCGCAACGCCTGACCGGCGTTGGCTTTAGCGCCGAAGGCTTCGATATATCCTCTTATTATCGGCGCAACCCGGACAGCTTCGATCCGCGCGTGGCATTCATGTTCAAAGGCATCGGCAAAGACGAATTGATCGGCGATTTCGGCTATCATGGTGGCGGCGCGGCAGGCAACGAATTGGACCGCGCCGACCCCGCCCTCGGCACGCCACCACACGCGCTCGTCGTTGCCACCTCTGAGAAGCACACGGACCTCTACATGGTGGTCAACGAGGAAATCTTGATCAACCATCCCGGCATGACGGGCAACGACCATCCGCTGGTACGTGCCGATATGGTGTTTTTCGAAACGCCCAACGGCGGTGCTGTATTTTCCACCGGCTCCATCGCCTATGGCGCCAGCCTGCCGTGGAACGACTATAAGAACAACGTCGCCAAACTGACCACCAACGTGCTCAAGCGTTTCGCAGATCCGAAACCGTTCTAAAGGAAAAGCATGCAATGCCTGCCTATTTGATCGCCGATATCACGCTTACCGACGCCGAACTTTATTCGAGCTACACGGCGGTCACGCCCGGCACCATCGCAAAATATGGCGGGCGCTTCGTGATTCGCGGCGGCGCACATGAAGTGGTAGAGGGCGATTGGCAGCCGGGGCGCCTCGTGATGCTCGAGTTCGACGATATGGCAGCGTTAAAGCGCTGGTATAATTCGCCGGAATACACCGAAGCACGGGCGATCCGCCAACGCGCCGCGACCGGCAGCGTAATTTTCGTCGAAGGGTTGTAGAAACGCCGAGACCGTGGCGCTTCAACCACATCTAAAAATTAAAGGAGAAAGCGCCATGTCAGCCTATGTGATCGTCGATTCACACATCAAAAATCTCGCAGGCATGCAGGAATATATCGACAAGGTCGGCGCCACCTTGCAGCCGCATGGCGGCAAGCCGATTATTGCCGGCACCAACATCGAAGTTATGGAGGGCGATTGGAATCCAAACCGCATTGTCGTCGTCGCGTTTCCCAGCATGGATGCAGCCAAGGCCTGGTACAACTCGCCCGCCTATCAGGAAATTCTGCCGATCCGCACAGCCAACACGGACGATAACTTCATCCTCGTCGAAGGCTTGTAAGGCGCGTTCAGGCTACTTCGGGGCCGGCGATGATTCCGGCATCGTGCAGGCGGCCGATTTCGCCGTCGCCCATGCCGAGAATTGTGGACAGAATTTCGTCGCTATGTTCGCCAAGCAGCGGTCCGCGCGCCACGTCGCTGCGCGGATGGGTGGTGAAATCGAGGGGCGAGCCTGGAGTCAGGAGACGCCCGATGCCGGGCTGGTCGATATCTTGAAACATCGGATTGCCGGTCGACACGAAGGGATCTTCGGCGAGCATCTGTTCATAGGTTCGAAACGGCCCCCACAGGATACCTGCCGCAGTCAGCGCCGCGCTGGCCGCGGCCATGGTTTGTCCGGCGAACCAAGCGGCTACCATTTCGTTCAACTCGGCGCGCACCTTCCAGCGGTCGGCTTCAAGTTCGAGATCGACGCCGCGCGCCACCTCTAATTCCTTGAAACGCTGGCCCAGGCCCGTGACGTCACCCAGCGCCCTGATGTGACGGCGGGTAACGATGACGAGCATGATTTGGCGCCCGTCGCTGGTGGTGAAGTCGCGCCCAAAAGTGCCGTACATATCGTTGCCGATGCGCGGGCGCGTGCGGCCGTTGATTTGGACGTCGCCGATATAGCCGAGCGATCCGGTGATGTGGTAGGCGACATCGGCCAAGCTCAGTTTTACCAACTGCCCCTCGCCGGTCCGCGCGCGGTGGCGCTCGGCCGCCAGCAGGCCGATGGCGGCGGTCAGCCCGCAGGTCAAATCCCAGCCCGGCAGCACGTTGTTGATCGGCCCCACATGGTCTTCCGGCCCGGTAACAAAGGGCCAGCCCGTGCGGGCGTTGATGGTGTAGTCCACGGCCACACTGGCATCGGGATTGCCGATGATCTTGAGCATGATGACATCGTCGCGGCGCGCCTTCAGGGCGTCGTAATCAAGCCAAGGCTGGACCTGTAGATTGGTCAGGAAGATACCGGCTTCGGGCCCCGGCGCGGTGATCAGCGCGGCAATGATTTCCTGGCCTTCCGGGTCACGCAAGTTGATTGCCAGCGAGCGCTTGCCCTTGTTCATGGTCGCCCAGTAGATGCTGGTATCATCGGCGGTTACAGGCCAGCGTTTGTAATCGAGGCCACCGCCGATCAAATCGAAGCGGATCACGTCGGCGCCCATTTGCGCCAAGGTCATGCCACCCAAGGGCGCGGCAACAAAGGCCGAGCCCTCGACAATTCGAAGTCCTTTGAGAATATCATTCATAGCGGTCCGCTTTACGCCAATCGGCCGATCAGCTCAAGACAAACGGCATCAGCCTGATGGTTTTTGCTGCGCCCGGCGGTCTTGCCGTTTAGCCAAAGCGATTAGCAATGGCGGCAGAAAAAGAAAATCGGCGATCAGGGCAACAACAAGCGTGATCGCAGTCAGCGCGCCCAGACTGGCATTCACCTTGAATCCGGAAAAGCTCAGCATGGCAAAGCCCGCCGCAAGAGTGATTGCGGTGATGGTGAGGGCGCCGCCGACGCTTTCAAAGGCATGGCGCACGGCGTCCGGCGCCGGCAGCCCCATTTCCCGCCGGCCGCGCAGGAATTTGTTGAGAAAATGAATCGAATTATCAACGACGATGCCGAGCGTCATCGCGGTAACCACCGATCCGGCGAGACCTAGCTCGCCCACCAGCCAGCCCCACAGCCCGAGCGCAATCACCGCCGGGGCCAAATTAGGCAGCAGGCTGAGCACGCCGAGCAGCGGACTTCTGAGAGCGAAGACGAGAAGCGCCGAAATAAGCAGCAGTGCGGCACCGGTGCTGATCAACATGCCTTCGATATTGCGCGCCGAAACATGCGCGTACATCATCGAGAGACCGGTGGCGGGTGCCGCTATTTGCGGTGCGTTGCGGGCCAGCCACGCGTCTGCCCCGGCGCCTAGATCGCGAATCTGGCGGGACGACATGCCGCGCACGATCACGCTCAATCGCGAGATCTCGAAAGCGCCATCCACAAGCACCTTGGCGCCACCATCAGGCGCGACAACCGCATATTGCGTGAGCAGGGCGCCGGCGCCGGTCTCCGGCAGACGGAAAAACGCCACGTCATCGGCGTGGATCGCCTGATTAAGGCGTTTGGCCATCTCAGCCAGACTGGCAACATAAACCACGCCCGGCTGCGCGCGGTACCACTGGCCAAGCCCGTCCACAACAGCGAGATAATCGCCGTCAATCACACGCCCCGGCCCGCCCGCAGGCAGCGCATGTTCAATCAAATCGATGCCGGTTAAATGGCGCTCAACAAAATCCGTATCGCGGCGAAACTCGTACCGGCTGTCGAGATATTCGCCGAAACGATCATCCAGATTGATTTGCGATATACCGGCTCCAAGGCCGAGCGCCACCAACGTAATCGTAGCGAACAGCGGCCAACGGTGGCGCACGATGGCCGCGCCGATGGTGGCCATGATCTTTTGTTCGATTCCGGTGTGCCCCTTACGGCCGAGCGGCAGCAAAGAGAGCAGCGCCGGCAACAGGGTTACTGAATAAATGAAGGCGGCGGCAACGCCGATCGCGGTGACATTTCCGAGATCGCGGAATGGCGGCGACACACTGGCGTTCATCGTGAGGAAACCCGCCGCTGTCGTCGCACTGGTCAGAAATATCGGCCAGAGATTGAGACGCAGACTCTCGGCGATGGCCGCCGGTTTCTCCAGCCCGCGCGCCATTGCGTGGCGAACGCCAGATATCAGATGGATGCTATCGGCGATAGCAAGTGTGAGGATGATCGACGGTGCAGCGGCAGAGCCAGGGTTGAGGACAAACCCCGCCCAGCCCGCGATTCCCATGGCCGTCAACGTGGCGGCAACGATTACCGCGAGTGTGCCGATGACACCGCCCCAGGAGCGCAGCATCAAAACAAGCAGTAGCAACACCAATGCCGCCATTCCAGGCATGATGGTTTTAAGGTCGCCCCTGGTCGCCTCGCCGAATGTGGCGCCGCCCACGACCGGACCGGTCAGATAGAATGCGAACGCCGGGTGCGCGGCTTCAAGGCGGCGGATGAGAGCCCTGATGCCGGCGACACTGCGGTCCACTGCCGTGCTGTCACCCGGCGGCAACGCCAAATTCAGGCTGAGAGCGGTGACGTTACCATCTCGCGAGACCAGCCAATCGCGGAACAGGGGCTCGTCGCGAATGCGCCGCGCCGCCGTATCATCCAACGCTCCATCACTGCCGAGCAGCGGCGATACCTCCAGCCGACCTGCCGTCCAACGCGGTAGGGCCGTCGACAACGGACTGTCGATGGCGGCGATATCGGGCAGCCCGCGGGCCAGCCGAACCGCATCCGCGAGCGCCTCCAGCGCCGGCCTGCTCAGCGCCGCATTCTCGCTGCCTGCTGTAATGCCGCCCTTCGGCGCAATTGCCAGCAGAGCTGTTTGCGCCACATCAAAGCTTTGTTCCAGGCGCTCTAGAGCAGCGCGTTCGGGATTGTCGTGGCTGAAAAACACACGGCTGTCATTGGTGAAGGAGAGTGAGGGCGCCCCGGCTGCGCTGGCTAGAATCGCGGCCAGGCAGACGAGCAGAAGCCAGAGCCGCGCGCGTGGTGTAAGCTCAAAAAACGTCATATGTCTGGCCCAGCAACGGAGAAGAAATGTGATGCGCGATGAACAGGCTGTTTTGCAGGCCAACCAGGCCTTTTACACCGCCTTCGCCACACGCGACCTCGCGGCCATGGAACAGATTTGGGCGCATGAGGCGACCATATGCTGCATCCATCCGGGTTGGGCGCCGCTCGTGGGGCGCGCACCCGTCATTGAGAGTTGGGCCGCGATCCTCTCGGACCCCGGCGCGCCCGAAATAAGCTGCGGGGATGCGAGTGCCATTCTGCATCATCAAAGCGCTTTGGTGATGTGCCATGAATATTTGCCGCAGGGCCATCTGCTGGCCTCTAATTTTTTTGTGCTTGAAAATAACGCCTGGCATCTGGTCCATCATCATGCTGGCCCCGGCCCGCAAATTGCCGTGGCAAGCTCCATGCGCCCTGACGGCGGCACCGTGCATTGATGGCGTTTTGATCGGCGGACGGCGCACTTCCATCACTTGGGCACTCGATCCAATGTTGCACAGGTCTTTAAGTCCCAACTCCTGCCGCGCGCCACCGAAAAACATTTATTGGCGAACCAGAGGCCGTCGTGAACGCGCAGATTTTATTTTGTTTCCTCGAAATATCCGCCCCTTCTCAGCGTTTTTATCAGCTATTTTTCCCGGCTGTCAAAAAAACGAAAAGGCGATTTCCCCGCCTTGGCCGGCAATTTTTTGGCCATTCTTGTTTCCTTCCCGGCTTCGGTTATATTTCGCGGCAATGAATCTCCGGACGCCGTGGCAGTCGGGGCTGGACAAGGGGAAAGCATGAAAGACCATAAAGCGGCGGCACCGTTAAGTGGTGGCAACCTGGAAACTATTCTCAAAGCCGGGCAGTTCGCCCTGACCGCCGAAACGGCGCCGCCCGATTCCGCTGACCCCGAGGCTGTGTTGGCCCGCACCGGATGCCTGAAAGGACTGGCGGATGCGGTCAATGTGCTGGACGGCCCGGGCGCGCAGACCCACCTCTCGCCGCTGGCTTCGGCGGCGATCATGGCGCGTGCCGGCATCGAACCAGTGCTGCAATTCACCATGCGTGACCGCAACCGCCTGGCGTTGGAAGCCGATATCCTCGGTGCGGGAGCGCTCGGAATCCCGAATATTCTCTGCTTGACCGGTGATTCTCCCGAAGCTGGCGATCAGCCAGAAGCCAAAGCCGTATTCGACCTGAATTCCGCTCAATTTATGGAAATCGTCAACGATATGCGCACCCGGGCCATTTTTCCCGGCGGGCGGGCGATCGAGACCCCGCCCCGTCTTCTAATCGGCGCCGCCGACGCGCCGCGCAAACTTGATGCCGATTTTTCCCCCGGCGGCCTCCTGGCAAAAATCAATGCCGGCGCTGATTTTTTTCAAACACAATATTGCTTCGATATGGAAATCTTGCGCGATTACATGTTGCGCTTGGGCGATTTAGGCATTCTCGAGCGCACCTATTTCATCATCGGCATCGGCCCCATCGCCTCCGCGCGCTCGGCACGGTGGATGAATAAAAACCTGTTCGGCGTGCATATCCCGGAGCCCATCGTGACACGATTAGAGCAGGCGAAAGACTCCAAGGCGGAAGGCCGCAAAATTTGCGTCGAGCTAATTCAGGAGCTTGTCGGCATGGAAGGAGTCTCCGGCGCACATCTTATGGCGCCGCATGGCGAGCAATCTGCCGCCGCCGTCATCCGAGAATGCGGAGTGCTTGAAAATCGGATGGCTTGAATATTCCGGCAGAGAGTTTGAAAACGATCTAACGATTACCGAGGACAATTATCTCGCGTAGCGAATAATCGCCACCTTCATTGGCGATCGTCAAGCCGGCGAACGGGTCACGGAAGCTGACGTCGGTGACGCTGAACAGCACCCCACCATCAACCGAGATTTTCATGACGCCATCTGAATCTCGGCTAAACTCAACGCGGTGGCGGAAGTTATCTTCCAAATTGAGTGCCTGATTATAGGCGCCAATGGAACGTAAGCCACTAGAGCCGAAACGCTGCAATTCCAAAGACGGCTGCCCGCCGGGCACATAAGCTAGGCGGTAACCGGCGCTACGCGAGCGCCCCTGGAACAGGTCCATTGAGAACCGACCGTGCTTTTCACGCGAGACAATTTCGAGAACCACCTGGAAGGCGTTCGAGATCGGCGTTTGAAGGAATATTTCAGCGCGCTCGGGCTGGACCGGCTGGCTAGGCGCCGGCTCCGCCGCCTTTTTTTTCTTGCTGCCTAACAATGAGCCTAAAACATCGGTGACAAGTTCCGTGCGTGACTGCTGCGTGGTTTGCTGTGCCGCCGGAGCCACTTTGGCAACGACGCTTCTCAGACCCAGTCCCGAATCGACGGTGAAGCGCCCCTCAACCACTGTCCAGGCCGGATTGCGGGTGAAATTGCCGTCGCCAAAATCATCGTGCACGAGCTTTTGCGATGGCAATGTCGGCGCCGGTTCGGCCTTCGGCGCAGCCGCTGTGTGCTCGGCAATGGCATTGCGTAAATCGCGCAGCAAGATGGGATCCGCCGCGCGCGACTTTTCTGCCGCGTCGATCAGTTCATGCAGGCGATCGACCAGCGCGTCATATTTTTCATCGCCGCCACCCCATTCCGAATAGCGCTCCTCCGCCCGGGCACTGCCGCCCGCAACGAGGAATACACAGAGCATCGAAACAGCAAAAATTTTTATTGTCACAAATTTCATGATCTTAGAATAAGACAATCCTGCCGGAAGGAAAACAGTGAATTAACTCTTTGCAATTATCCTTTTGAATTGACGCGCGGCATCCGGCACCATGGCGGCGCGAAAACAAAGACACATAAACAACGGGGAGATGGTTTCATGGCTAACTCACGCGCTGCGGTTTCCGTCAAGGTTGGCGCCCCCGCCGACCAAGTTTGGGAACATATCGGTAGCTTCGCAAATATTAAGGCGATCGCGCAAGGGGCGATCACAAGTTGCGAGATGGACAAAACTGGCACCATTCGCAAGCTCAAAGTAAAGGGCGCAAAGGGAATTATTACAGAGAGGCTGATCAAATATGACAGCCAAACCCTCACACAAATTTACACCATCATCGACAAGCCCAACAACATCGTTCCGTTTATCAATTATACCGCGATCATCAAGGTAAAAGCGTCTACAGCGCGTAGTTCCACCATCGAATGGTCAAGCCGCTTCGAACCGAAAAAAGGCCAGACGGCAGACGGTTGCCGCGACTTCGCGCTGGGCATCTACGACCTCGCCATCGGCGGCGTGAAAAAACGGCTCGGCCTGACAAAACCAGAAAAGAAAGCGGCGGCAAAGAAAAAGGCCCCGGCAAAAGCCAAGGCAAAAACCAAGGCCAAACCCGCCGCCAAATCGGCGGCCAAACCAGCGGCCAAATCCAAGGCAAAGGCGCGCGCCAAGAAAAAGTAACTCTTCTCGCGCGGCTCTCTAATAGAGAACTGCCTGTAGATAGAGACCCCAGGGCGGCGCATTGGGGCCGGCGCTGCGGCGGTCGCGTGCCGCCAAGACGTCATCGATATGCGCTTCTGGCCAGCGCCCCTCGCCGACCCATACCAGACTGCCTACCATGGCGCGCATTTGATGGTGCAGGAAAGATTGCGAACGCGCGGTGAGGCATATGTCATCGCCCTGGCGTGTGACCTCAAGCGCATCCAATGTCTTGACCGGCGAAAGCGCCTGACAGGCGCTGGCGCGAAACGACGAAAAATCGTGATGCCCCAGAAGGCGTGCCGCGGCGCGCGCCATGGCGTCGGAGTCGAGCTCGCGCGAAATTTGCCATGCGCGTTTGACGTCAAGCGCCAGCGGCGACCGGCGGTTGACGATTTGGTAGCGATAGATGCGCGCCTTGGCCGACCGCCGGGCATCGAAATCCTCAGCGACAGTTTGAGCAGCTAAAACGGAAACCCGATGCGGCCGCAAATGGGCGTTCAGCCCATCGCGCAAGGTGCCGGGCGCGGGCACGCTAACGAGATCAAGATGACAAACTTGCGCCACCGCATGTACACCCGCATCCGTCCGTCCGGCGCCATGCACGCGGACGGTTTCGCCGCCAAACGCCGCGACCGCATCTTCCAACGCCTGCTGTACGGAATGGCCGTTGGTCTGCCATTGCCAACCGACGAATTCCGAGCCGTCATATTCGATCGTCAGCTTGTAGCGAGGCACGGCAATGTCTCTCCCGCAGGGATCGCGTGGCCACGCAGGAATTCAGCTGCCGCGAGATCGCTCTTGCCAGCGCGTTGCAGACGCAGGAGGCGGAGCGCCGTGCCGGCACCGCAAGCGACAAAGAGGCCGTCGTCATCAAGCACGGTGCCGGGCGCCTCAACGATTTCGGGCGTCAGCGCCTGAGCGGCAAGCAGCTTGATGCGCGCGGTTCCGTGCAGAAACCAGGCGCCCGGAACTGGCGACAAGGCGCGTACCAGATTCGCCAATTCGGGCGCCGGACGTGTCCAATCGAGCCGCGCCTCTGCCTTGTCAATTTTGGCGGCATAGCTGGCGCCGTCGGCCTGTTGCAAAGGCATCGGCGCCTTGCCCCGGCACAGTTCGCCCGCAACCTCGGTGATCAGATCGGCCGACAGTGCAGCGAGCCGATCATGCAATTGACCCGCGTCGCAATCCGCATCGATCGCCAATTTGGCCTGGCGCAATACCGGGCCGGTATCCAGCCCTTCGTCCATTTGCATGATGCTCACGCCGGTCTCGTTGTCACCGGCCATGATGGCGCGCTGAATTGGCGCTGCGCCGCGCCAGCGCGGCAGCAGGGATGCATGGGCATTGATGCACCCCAGGCGCGGTGCGCTCAGCAATGCCGGCGGCAGGATCAGGCCATAGGCCACAACCACGCAGAGTTCCGCCCCAATAGCCGTGAACACGCGCTGCTCGGCCTCTTCTTTCAAACTCACCGGCATGTGCAGATCCAGCCCTGCCGCTTCGGCGCGACGCTGAACCGCCGTAGGCCGAGGCTGCTTGCCGCGACCGGCCGGGCGCGGCGGCTGGCAGTAAACCGCGGCAACGGGGAAACCCGCCGCCAATAAGGCGTCAAGCGATGGCACCGCATAATCCGGCGTGCCCATGAAGATAAGGGTGTTGGCAGCCATGCGCCGAGTCTACCTCACGCGTCCTTGCCTTGGGCGCGCGCTGCCTTGGCCATTTTACGCAGGATGATCCCCCGCTTTACCAGCGATAAATGGTCGACGAACAATTTTCCGTCGAGGTGATCCACTTCATGCTGCAAGCAAACCGCAAGCGTTTCCGCCGCCTCAATCTCTTGTGTGTCGCCGTTCTCGTCGAGATAGCGCACGCGTACCGCGTCGGCGCGCTGGACGTCGGCGAAATATTCTGGAAACGAGAGGCAGCCCTCTTCATAGACGATACGCTCGGGCGAGAACCACAGAATCTCAGGATTGATCAGCTTGAGCGGTGCCGGCGGATCGTCGGGCGCGTGCACATCGACCACAATCACGCGCTTGGGAACGCCGACCTGAATTGCCGCAAGGCCGAGGCCGTCGCCGTGATACATGGTCTCCAACATGTCGTCCAACAGAGCGCAAATTTCCGCGTCCACCTTTTCCACCGGATTGGAGCGGAGTTTCAATCGTTTGTCGGGCGCAACTAGGATCGGGCGTACGGCCATGAGCAGATCATCCAGAGAAATTCACGGTTTAGGTATTACTCGTTACGGCTATCGTCAAGCGGGGCCATGCCGCTTTGACAGGCGGCGGATGGCGGGCTCATAGTGACGCACATGGATATCGTTATTCTTGCCCTGTTGATTGCGGTCGCCCTGATCGCGGCATTCGCGACGTTTTCGATCCTGCGGTTGCGCGGCCGGGCTGGAGAGACGGAGGCTCTACGCGGCGAATTAACCCGCCTGACAGAGAACTTCGCGGCCGGCCAACGCGACATGGAGGAGCGCCTGAAGGCGGAACAGCGCGCCCTCGCCGAACGCATATATGAGCGTGAGGCGTCGCTCAACAAAACCCTCGCGGAAGGATTGCAGACGACGACCAATAAGACCTTGGAGAGCATAGGCAAAGTAGAAGTCCGCCTGGCCGTGATCGACAGGGCGCAAGCCAACATTGCTGACCTTTCCGGCCAGGTCGTCAATCTGCAGAATATTCTTTCCAACAAGCAGGCGCGCGGCGCTTTTGGCGAAATTCAACTGAACGATTTGGTGCGTCAGGTGCTGCCACCCTCCGCTTACCGTTTTCAGGCTCAGCTCGGAAACGGAAAACGGGCGGATTGTCTCCTAGAATTGCCCAATCCGCCGGGCGCTATCGCAATTGACGCTAAATTTCCCTTGGAAAGCTATCACGCGCTGCAAGCAGCGACGGACGACGTTGCCAGGAAAACCGCCGAGCGCGCCTTCCGTGACGCCATGCAAGGCCACATCAAGGATATTTCTGAGCGCTATATTGTGCCCGGCGAAACCGCGGATGCGGCGCTGATGTTCCTGCCCTCCGAGGCGGTCTATGCCGAACTTCATGGCAATTTCCCGGCCGTTATCGATGCGAGCTATCGGGCACGGGTGTTCATCGTCTCTCCCACGACATTATGGGCGACGCTCAATACCGTACGGGCGATCCTCAAGGATGTACGCATGAAGGAGCAGGCGGGGCTTATTCAGAAGGAAGTCCAGGCACTGTTAGGCGATGTCGTCCGCCTCGATGACCGAGTCGGAAAATTGCAGCGCCATTTCGATCAGGCAGGTGACGATATGCGGCAGATTCGCATTTCCACCGACAAAGTGGGCAAACGCGCCGAGCGCATCGAATCGGTGCAGCTCGAAGACGCCGTGGAAAGCGAAGGCAGCGAAAGTCCCATCGCCGCGCCGCTTCAATCAGCCGGCAAGGATTAATATTTAGCTATCAAGCGGACGACGCGCCTTGAGGGCCGCGCTCAGCGTGCCGTCGTCGAGATAGTCAAGTTCGCCTCCCACCGGAACACCGTGCGCAAGGCGGGTAATGCGGACACCCAGGCCGCGCAATCGATCGGTCACATAGTGCGCTGTGGTTTGCCCATCGACGGTGGCACTCATGGCCAGAATGATTTCCGTCACTTCGGGCGGGTCTGCACGGGCGAGAAGGGCGGCGATGTTTAAATCCTCCGGGCCAACGCCGTCCAATGCCGAAAGTAGCCCGCCGAGAATATGGTACCGCCCCTTGTAGCTCAGCGTGCGCTCCAGCGCCCAAAGATCAGCGACTTCCTCCACCACGCAAATGATGCTGCCATCGCGTTCAGGGTTGGCACAGATGGCGCAAGGGTCTTGGCTGTCGAGATTGCCGCACATCATGCACGGCTTAATGGATTCCGCGGCACTTTTAAGCGCCATCAAAAGAGGCACCAACAAGGCCTCGCGGCGCTTCAAAAGGTAGAGCGCGGCACGGCGCGCCGAGCGCGGCCCGAGGCCGGGCAGCTTGCTCAGATAATTAATAAGCCGTTCGATATCGTCGCCTGCCATGGCCTGAATCCGGCTTTATGGCAGCGTCTAAAAGGGTAAATTCATGCCCGGCGGCAAGTTCAGCCCGCCGGTCACTTTTGCCATCTCTTCTTGCATGTGAGCCTCGACCTTGGCTTTTGCGTCGTTGAACGCCGCTGTCACCAAGTCCTCCAGCACTTCTACTTCGTCGGCAATCGCAAGTGAGGGGTCAATTTTGATGGCGCGCATGTCGCCCTTACCGTTGAGAGTAACGCTGACCAATCCGCCGCCGGCGGCACCGCTGACTTCCAACGCATCCAGACCTTCCTGCATTTCCGCCATTTTGGCTTGCATTTGCTGCGCCTGTTTCATCATTTGGCCCAGATTCTTCATATGCTTTCTCTCCGTTCTGAGGTCACTCGTTATCGTCCGATTCGTCGCTCTCGCGCAAGCCGGCGATTTGCGCGTCCGGAAATATTTTCAATACCTGACGGACTAGTGGATCGTCCTCAGCTGCCCGCAATTTAGCCGCAACTCTTGCTTCCGCCTGTTCCTCCAGTGTCGGCTCACCGGGTTCTTCAGACAACACCACCATCCAGCGCCGGCCGGTCCAAACCTGTAATTTTTCGCCGAGTTCGCCGGCCAATGGCTTGAGAACCACCTCGTTTTGGCGCAATTCGATACGGCCCGGCAAAAATCGCACCAGATGAACGTCGGAAACCAGCCAATGACGCAAATCCATTTCACGGTGCTGCCCGGCAAGGGCGACAACATCCTGGAAACATGTGACTCCGCCGCCAGGTGCCTCGCCGGCGATGGTTTCGCCAGCCCGGACGACCGGTTGTTGCTCGGCGGGCTCAGCCTGCTCCGGCGCCCGTTCCTCAGCTAGAGCCGTCTGACCGCCACCCGATTCGGCGGTAGATTCGGGTGCGCCACGCGACAGGACGGGCGGCGTTGCCTCAGACACCAAGTCTGGTGCCAGCGCTGATGGCGGCGCTGATGGCGACACTGATGGCGGCGCTGATGGCGGCGCTGATGGCGGCTGCGCGGCGGCCTTCACAGGTGCGGCCGTGGGCGATGCGCCGTCAAGCGCCCGCAAGGCGTCCGCCGGGCTCGGCAGATCGGCGGCATACGCGAGACGCACCAACGCCATTTCAACCGCCATCAAGCTTTGCGGCGCACTGCGCGCCTCGGACAGGCCCTTCAGCAGCATCTGCCAGGCGCGGGTCAGTTCGGGCATGGCCAGCTGGGCGGTCATCTCCTGCCCCTGGCGCCGTTCGATTTCGGGTATGCTCGGGTCGTTGGCGATTGCCGGCACCAATTTCACCCGAGTTAGCCAGTGGGTCAGTTCCAGCATGTCTTCCAAAACGGCAATGGGGTCCGCGCCGGCGCGGTATTGCTCACCCAGAAGATCGAGGGCGCTAGCGGTTTCGCCCTTCATCACCGCGGCGAAAAGCTCGAACACCCGCTCACGGTCGGCAAGGCCGAGCATATCGCGCACCTCGGCTTCGCTGACCGCACCGCCACCATGGGCAATTGCCTGATCAAGCAGCGAAAGACCATCGCGGACGGAACCGTCGGCGGCGCGCGCGATCAGGCGGATCGCGCCCTCAGAGATCTCAGCATTTTCCTTCTCGGCGACGGCCTGAAAATGAGCTGCCAGAGTGGTGGCATCGACGCGCCTTAAATCGAAACGCTGGCAGCGCGACAGGACGGTAACCGGCAGGCGGCGCACTTCGGTGGTGGCAAAAATAAATTTGGCGTGTGGCGGCGGCTCCTCGAGCGTCTTCAATAAGGCGTTGAACGCCTGCTTGGAGAGCATATGCACTTCGTCGACGATGTAGACCTTGTAGCGAGCGCTGGTCGGACGGTAGCGCACGCCATCGATCAGCTCGCGGATATCGTCGACACCGGTGCGCGAAGCCGCATCCATTTCCATCACATCGACATGGCGGTCTTCGGCGATAGCTTGGCAATGCTCGCAAACGCCGCATGGTTCAGCCGTGGGACCTTCGCCGCCCGCGCCGGTACAATTGAGAGCACGGGCGAGTATCCGTGCAGTCGACGTCTTACCGACGCCGCGCACACCCGTGAGAAGAAAGGCATGCGCTAGCCGGCCGGTGCGAATCGCGTTGGTCACCGTGCGCACCAATGCGTCCTGCCCAATTAGGTCGGAAAAATTGGTTGGCCGGTACTTACGGGCCAGAACGCGGTAAGGGCCGCCGTCGCCCATCCGGAATCCACGGTTGTTGTTAGGTCAGGTGCGAATCGGCTGAAAGGCACCGATCACGCGGTAAAGGCGGGAGGCCGGACAGGCAACCCGTCCAGCACTCGTTACGGCTGCTTCCTTCCGGACCTGACCGAGTTAGCGAGGCGGCCGTCCGCCGCCGGTCTCCCTGGCGATACTATACCAGCATTGCCCGCCCCCGACGCAAGCTCTTAACCGAGCTCTTTGACCCGTACGGACAGTCATGCGAGGTTGGCGGCATGCAAAAGCTATCGATCTTGCCGGGCAATGTATTCTCAGGGGTGCCGCTCGACCGGGCGGATCACCTGAGAACTGATGTCGGCTGGATAGAGGCCCAGCTGAACGATCCGGTGAGCCGCTTCATCGCGGTGTGGAACCAAAAAACCATTGTATTTGAGGGCGCGGAGCCACGCGCCGCGCTGAACAACCGCGAGGCGCTCGATGGATTACTCGACGCCAACGCATCGCTAGCTTTCCTCGGCGTCGCCCCAGAAGAAGACGGGATCGCTCATTTCGCCGTCGATCTTTCTCATTTGCCGGAGGAAAGACTAATCGCGCGCTACTCCGGCGGCGTCCTCATGGATTTGCGCGATTCGGTGCAATTGGTGCCGGCGCACGAGGCGGCAATTTTGGCTTATGCGCGCGGACTGATGTATTGGCACCAGAAAAACGGGTTTTGCGCCGCTTGTGGACATAAAAGCGAGGCGCGGCGAGCCGGACATGAACGCGTCTGCACCAATCTGGCCTGCGGGGCATCGCATTTTCCGCGCACCGATTCTGCGGTGATCGTGCTGGTGCATGATGGCGATGACTGCCTGCTATGCCGTCAATCTCACTGGCCCACCGGGATGCATTCGACCCTGGCCGGATTCCTCGAGCCCGGCGAAAGTCTGGAAGAAACCGTAGCGCGCGAAATATTCGAAGAATCCGGCGTCCATGTTGCCGACGTGCGCTACCATTCGTCACAACCTTGGCCTTTTCCCGCATCGATCATGGTGGGCTTCATGGCCAAAGCCGCAAGCCGTGAAATCATTGTCGACGGCAAAGAGTTGGAATACGCCCATTGGTATGGGCGCGACTGGTTGCGGAACGTCGTGGATTCGGACGAATTCCGCATGCCCGGCAAATATTCCATCGCACGCCGCTTGATCGGCGATTGGATCGAGGGCCGGTTCCCGATTTGAACGTTATCGGTGTTGATCAGGCGGTGCGTGCCGCCGACTCGACACGGAAAGGGTGCGCCAGATAGACCCCCATAATCTTAATCTCGCTGGTGAAGAAGGAGAGCTCCTCCAGCGCCAGCTGCAGCCGCGGCTCGGAAGGATGGGCCTCGACCTCGGCAAAAAATTGGGTAGCGGTAAACGTCCCGCCGACCATGTAGCTCTCCAATTTGGTCATGTTGACCCCGTTGGTGGCGAATCCGCCAAGTGCCTTGTACAGCGCGGCGGGCACGTTGCGAACATGGAAGACGAAAGAAGTCACCACCGGGCCATCTGCCGGATCGGGATCGATCGCTGCACCGGCGAGGACCACAAAGCGCGTGGTGTTGTGCGCTTCATCCTCGACCCCGGCCTCGATTACCTCCAGACCATAAATCTCTGCCGCCAAGCCAGAGGCGATGGCTGCGATGGCGGGGTCTTTGAGCCTAGCGATTTCCGCCGCGGCGCCCGCCGTATCGGCCTGGACAACCGCGTTCAACCCGAGGCGCCGGATCACGTTGCGGCATTGCGAGAGCGCATGAACATGCGAGCGCACGATCTTTAACCCCGCGGCCGTTGCGCCCTTGCAGGCAAGTAAATTGTGCTGCACGGGCTGATAATGTTCGGCCACAATGTGGAGTCTAGATTCGGGCAGCAATTGATGAATATCGGCCACCCGGCCAGCAACAGAATTTTCAATCGGAATCATGGCGAGGCGCGCGTGGCCGTCAGCCACGGCGGCAAAGGCATCCGTGAAAGTGTTGCACGGCAAGGTGTGCATTTCGGGGAACACCGCGCGACAGGCCATGTCCGAATACGCGCCCGGCGCGCCCTGAAAGGCGATCGTTTGCGCCGCCTTGGATTGATTGTCACTCATCTGCCGGTTCTATCCGCCTGCGCTCAACTACCGGCGCGCGCGCCAAGCAATTCACGCGCCCGCGCCAAGTCGCGCGGAGTATCGACACCGAGCGGAACGGTGTCAACGAAGGCCACATCGATGCGCATGCCTGCTTCTAAGGCGCGCAACTGCTCAAGACGCTCACGCTGCTCCAGCGGGCTCGGCGGCAAAGCGATGAATTGTTCAAGCGCGGCACGGCGGAATGCGTAGAGCCCTATATGGTGCCACAAAACGCCATCTCCCGAGGGCGCGCGAGAGCGCGTAAAATAAAGCGCACGGCCGCTGCCGGCCGCCACGCCGTCTGGCGCCTTACTTGTAGAGATGACAGCTTTAACCACGTTCGGGTCGTCGCGTTCAGCGGGGTCGTTAATCTCGGCCGCAAGGGTGCCGATATCGACCGCCGCATCAGCCAACAAATCGAGGGCGGCACGCAGCAAATCCGGCGCCAGCGTTGGCAGATCGCCCTGCAGATTGATTACCGCGTCATGCTTCCGATCACCGTCCAGATGCGTCAACGCCTCGAATATACGGTCGGAACCAGAAGCGTGATCGGCACGCGTCAACACCGCCTCGCCGCCAGCCGCCATCACCGCATCGGCAATTTCGCGTTCGGCGCAGGCGACCACCACACGCCCCAAATTCGCCTCCTGGGCGCGCCGCATCACGTGGATGATCATCGGCACACCCGCGATATCAGCGAGCGGCTTATTTGGCAGGCGCACGGATTGCAGGCGCGCCGGAATCAGGACGATCGGATTGGCGGGGCGACCGCGCCTCCCCCCTTCATCCGCAATCAAGGACGTTTCCATGCCACTTGGCTCCTTTGATGCCGCCTTATAGGAGTTGGACAGGCGATGGGGAAGTCGTTAAATTCTCCACTAGGAAAATCACCGAGGCTTTGTTCATCCCATGTCGCCATTCGAACTGAATAAGATCGCCGGAGCCATCCTTTTCGCGGGACTGGTCGCAATGATTTCATGGATCATTCCCGCCAATATTTATCATGTCGACGGCGCCCATGGCAGCGCCGCGCACGCCCTGCCCCTCGCTGAAGAAGCGGATGGCGTGGCAGGGACACACGCTGCAGAGGAAATTGTGGCGTCGGTTTCGATCGACCAATTGCTGGCTGTCGCAGACATGGCCAAGGGGCAAAAAACATTCAAGAAATGCAGCGCCTGTCACACCGTTGATCAGGGCGGCAAGAACAAGGTTGGCCCCAATCTGTGGAATATCGTTGGGCGCGGTGTGGCGGTGGTCGAGGGCTTTAATTATTCCGACGCCATGGCGTCGCATGGCGGCAGTTGGAGCATCGCGGCGCTGAACGAATTCCTCGCCAACCCGAAGGGGACCGTGCCGGGAACCAAAATGTCGTTCGCCGGCGTCAAGAAAGACGGCGACCGCGCCAACGTGATGCTGTATCTGCAAAGCTTGAGCGAGTAGAAGACCACCGCTTCACAGGTTGAGCAGGAGATCGAGAGCTTGCTCGGTGCCGCCAGGCGCCACCGTCAGACGAAACAGACGCTCCGCCTCGGCCTGGCGTTTAATGAGGCGCACGACGCCCATAGGATCGAAATCCGGCGACACGACATTTTCCAGAGCGGAATCGAGCGCCTCTCCTGCCGCCAGCGGTAGGAGTGATGTCTCCCCGCGGCATTGTCACGTTAACAGGCAGGACACGCAAGGAACCGTGCCAGCTGTTTTTCAAGCCGCCACGCACG